>MGNS01000095.1:0-160 GCA_001795165.1 Chloroflexi bacterium RBG_16_57_11 | reverse complement strand
CAGCCATAAGAAGACTGCCAGGGTATCCAGCACAGTTGTAACATTCATCGGAGTCTCTCCTAAACAGGTAACGAACTTTTTTATTAATCAATCGGGAATTATACTCTTTCTCGCTGGCAGTCCCGGTCCAATTGTGCAGCTGGTAGGGTCGGTTCGGTGG
>MGNS01000094.1:35374-37128 GCA_001795165.1 Chloroflexi bacterium RBG_16_57_11 | reverse complement strand
GATTGTGCCTGGCTTTTGCGATTTTGACAATGTTAAAGTTCGACAGACTTTATGCCTGAGCAGTTACCACAAATCCACTTATTCGATTTCCACCAGGACTTCATCCAACGTCACCCACCGCCCAACTCTTCCCGGCTGACATCTTCCTGCATCACCGCCCGCACTACGTCTGGGCCCGTTATGAACATGTAGCTGTTTTCGGTCATGAAGATAAAATCTGTTATGGCAATGAATGGGCAGCCATAGCTAAGCGCCATGTACATTTTCTAGCTTTTCGATCTCTTCCAACAGGCGTTTACGCCCGCTCACCTCCACAAGGTCGCGCGCTTGCGCCAGAAGCTGGCGCCTTTGCCCTGCCGGCAACAGCGGCGCCAGCCAAATGCGCACCAGCGCCGCCAGGTGGCGCGTACCCAGTGCGTCCGCCTGTCCTAATGCGGTAGAAAGCTGGTGGATTGCCAGAGCGGTTTCACCCCGCTGAGCCGCCACCAGACCCAGGTTGGCAGTCAATCCCGCCACACGCTCCTGGATAGAAAATCGTCTGGCCAGCGTAAGACCATCCTGGAATAAAGACTCCGCCATCACCAGGTCGCCCTCCGCCAGGCTGATCTCACCCAATGTCGAATACAGATAAGCCTGCAAACCCAGCACTCCCTTTTCCTGCGCCAGCTTCAGTCCGGCTTCTCCGAATTCCCTGGCTGCAGGATCACCCAGCAGGTGCATATGATAAGCCAGGTTGTTCAGCGCCAGGATGCGCTGTTCCAGGGCATCATCGGATTGAACCTGTTCAGCAGACTCGAGCGCCTGGCGGTAGAGCTCCACTGCCTGGGTAATCTCGCCTTGTTGAGCGAGGACATTTCCTAGCTCAAATTGAATCTGCGAAAGAGATGAAAGATCCGAGCTTCGGTTTTGACGCCAATGATTCTCTGCATTTCGAAGGTGAACGGCAGCTTCTTGCAATGAGGCACCTTCCAAGGAAAGAGCTGTGCCCAACATGAGCTCTGCTGTAGCTGCGCTTTCCGGTGTGCAGGAAACGCGTATTTCCTCCGTCAGCTCGATGACCTCCGTATAACGCGCCTGGGGTATCAGATTGCGTGCCAGGGCCAATTGAAGCTGCTCGATCTGAGTATGATCCACATTTGCAGCTACTGCCTCAGCCAGGGCATCCCACAATACCTCGCATGCTCGTGGATAATTACCTGCTCTGGAGAACGCTTCCGCTAACCCATGCAAGGCAGGCAGGCGCGCTGCACCATTGAGACCCTGGAGGGCCAGATCATAAAAATCACTGGCTTCGCTCCAGGCCGCCAGGTTGGCAGCTTGCGCACCGGCTTTCAAAGCAAAACGAGCGGCACGCTGCGGCGCGTTGCCCTCGGCAAAATGCCAGGCAAGCTGCCCGGCAAGGTTTTCGGTAATCTGTTTCGGCTGGTCCAGGTACTGGTTTTCCAGCGCTTCAGCCACCCTGCGATGCAGATGGCGATGGCGCAGCTCGCCCACCTCACGGAAAGCTACTTCCATGGTCAAGGTATGGTCAAAGCGAAACTTGTTCCCATCGACCGGAAGGACAAAGCCTCCTGCCAGCAGCTCATCCAGCCCATCGAGTGCGGCTTCTTCCGACAGTCCTGAAGCCTGGGAGACGATCTCAAATTTAAACTCGCGCCCTTGTGCCACAGCCGCATCCAACACACGGCGCGCCCCCTCGGAGAGCTTGTCCAGCCGCGATTGGATCAAGCTATAGATCGATTGCGGGACGACTG
>MGNS01000094.1:34571-35349 GCA_001795165.1 Chloroflexi bacterium RBG_16_57_11 | reverse complement strand
AAACACACCGTCCTGGGTGAGCAAGCCAATCTGGCGGGCATGACGAACCAGCTCGACGAGGAAGTAAGCGTTCCCCTCAGAAAAGCGATACAGCCAGTCCCCAAGCGGCTGAGCATCGGACACGGAAAGTTTTTCAGAGATAGCCCGGATGTCTTCGGGGCTCAATCGCCTCAGCGTCAGTTGTGCGGTCCGGTTTTCACGCGTCAGCGAGAGTAGCAATGCCGAAACCGGGAGGCGCGGCGCCACCGGACAAAGCGTTGCCATCAGAATGACCGGCGGTTCTCCAACCTGGCGTGCCAGATAACCCAGCAGCCCGAGCGTGGAAGCATCTGCCCAGTGAAAATCATCCATCAACAACGCCAAAGTTTTATACCGGGCGATGGTCCTTAAGAACTGGCGAATCCCTTCCCAGAGACGCGCTTCCTCGGCCGAGCGCAGGCTGCCTTCCACGCCAAGCACATCAGAAAGCTCAGGCAAGAGTCGCACGACCTCCCCAAGCCAGATGGCAGGCACTTCACGCCGCAGGCTGACTCGCAATCCAGGCCAGGCTGGATGCCGGATGAGCTGGCGAAATGCCTCGATCATCGGCAAGTAAGGCACAGTCTGTTCCAGCTCACGGCAATGGCCAACCAGCGCCAGATCGAACTGGTTGTAAAGGAACTCCTCCGCCAGGCGAGTCTTACCTATTCCAGGCTCACCTTCAATGAGCACCAGCGGTTTCGCCTGCACCAGCTCTTGCAACGTCGCCAGATCGGTACTGCGCCCGGTAAACGGAAGC
>MGNS01000094.1:18383-34543 GCA_001795165.1 Chloroflexi bacterium RBG_16_57_11 | reverse complement strand
ATCGGCCGTTGGCCAGACCGGCGGGTAGGTAAAACCGCCTGGATGGCCTGAGGGGCAATACGATCGTTTAGAATGGCATCATATAGGTGGCGCGTCTCGACCATCGGCGGGACGCCCATTTCATCATCCAGTAAACGGCGTAGCTCATCATAGCGTAAGATGGCCCCGGGCCGGTCACCTGACAGGTACAATAAGCGTATCGCCTCCCTCTGCAAATCCTCCTGGAATGGATTTAACTTCAGCGCCCGATCCAGGCTTTCCTGTGCCTGGCGATAATCCCCTCGGGCTTTCTGATGGGAAGACAGGGTAGTCCAGCCACGCACCGCCAGGCGACGAAAATGCTCACGTGTCACCGTAATCCAATCTTCATACTCTTGAACGTCGGGCAGGCTGAACCCGTCCAGGAAATTGCCACGATACAGGTCCAGGGACTTCCACAGAGCTGCTTCATCCAGGTTATCTGCGCTTAGATCCTGCTCGAATTGCCGGACATCGACCCAACAGCCGGCCGACAATCCAACCAGGTCGCCCTGTATGTCGAGGGAGGCGCCGAGGACCTGGCGCAGGCTGTGCAGAGTGGATCGCAGGGTTTGTAAAGCGGACGGGCGCGCCAGATCAGTCCAGAATAACGCCAAGAGCTGCTGCCGGGAGACTGTCTGCGGATGTGCAGCCAGGTAATAAACCAGGGCGCGGCTTTTTCGGCGCGGCACCTGGATTTCTTCCTCATCGACAAAAATTTGTGGGACGCCAAGTAAATGGATGGTCAGCATGGCAGCCCTAGTATATCCCCAAAAACTGGATCTATCCAGGAAAAATACACCTGTTTTCATCGAAAAATCATAAACAAAGCCGTTTGTTCATGCCTTTGTATACGCTGATGCTGACGATTGAGTTACGGTATATGGATACAATGATAACTATGATATTCGAGAAACCTAATCCTGATAGCAAACCTGGAGGTAAACATGTCCTGGACAATTGATTCCGCCCATTCCGAAGTGAATTTCACGGCACGCCATATGATGATCTCAAACGTGCGCGGGCGCTTCGAAAAATTTACCGGCAACGTTGATTTCGACGAAAACTACCCGGAATTCACCACAGTTGACGTGCAGATCGAGGCTGCCAGTATCAGCACACGCGATGCGCAGCGCGATGGTCATTTGCGCTCACCTGATTTTTTGGATGCAGAGAAATACCCTTTCTTGACGTTCAAGAGCAAGCGAGTGGATTTGATCGACAAGCAGCATGCCAAATTGGTCGGCGACCTGACCATCCGCAACCTCACCCGCCAAGTCACCCTTGAGGTTGAATTCTCCGGCATGTCCAAGAATCCGTGGGGCAACACCAACGCCGGGTTCACTGCCAGCACCAAGATCAGCCGCAAGGATTGGAACCTGAACTGGAATGTCGCACTGGAGACCGGCGGCTGGCTGGTCGGCGATGAGATCAAAATCGATCTGGAGCTGGAGATCATCCAGCAGGCCGAAATGGTACCGGCGTAAATTAAGATAATATAGAGTAAAATAGGATGGGTGTAGCTATTCGTGCTGCATCCATCTTATTCTGTTTTTCGGGGAAGATATGGCACATTCTCTTCTGGCAGTATTTGCTCACCCGGACGATGAGGCCTTTGGTACAGGCGGAACCATCTCCCGCTATGCCGCCGAAGGTGTCCAGACATATCTGGTATGCGCCACACGCGGCGAAGTCGGCGAGATTTCAGACCCCAGTTTGGCGACGCCGGAGACTCTGGGACAGGTGCGGGAAGGCGAGCTGCGTTGCGCTGCAGAAACAATGGGTATAGCGGAGCTGATCTTTTTAGATTACCGCGACTCTGGCATGGTGGGTACCCAGGAAAACCTGGATCCACGCGCCTATATCAACGCTCCTGAAGACCAGGTTGTTTCTCGCCTGGTCGCCATCCTTCGCCGCCTGCGCCCGCAAGTGATCGCCACCTTCGAGCCAAACGGCGGCTACGGTCACCCTGACCACATTGCTGCCCACCGTCATACCGTAGAAGCCTTTCATGCCGCAGCAGATGGCAATTTCCATCCGGAGCTGGGTAAACCCTGGCAGGCCAGCCGCCTGTTCTACACTGCCATTCCGCGCTCGTTTTTCGTCGAGATGCGCCGGCAATTGGAAGAGCTGGGCGAAGATACCAGCGACTTTGACCGCTTTGAAGATCCATCCATTGGCTGGCCCGATGACCAGGTTCATGTACACCTGGATGTCGCTTCAACGGTAAACTCCAAATGGGAAGCGCTGAACTGCCATCGCACCCAGTTCGGTCCGGGAAATCTGTTTCGCAGATTGCCCCAGTCTCAGGTGAAGGCTCTGATGAGCGTCGAGCATTTTTCCCTGGCCTGGCCCGAGCCACAGCCAGGCCTGCAGCTTAACGGGTTGTTCGCTGGCCTGGATTAAAAATATTTATTATGAAATCGCCCTATCACAATCTGCGCGCCGGCGAACAGATCTCAATCCGGGTGAATAATCCAAAGTGGAATTAGTTCTGCGCGGTTTTACGTTCCTGACAGGTGTAATCCTGGTGATAGGAACGGTGTTTTCGGCCGTAGAAACTTTCGTCTTGCCGCGTGGCGTCTCCGACCGGCTGACCCGCCTGGTTTTCATGGGGGTCCGCTTTCTCATCACCCTGCCGCTTAAACGCGCCCGCAGCTTCGAAGCGCGCGATCGCATTATGGCTTTCTACGCGCCGTTGGGGTTACTGGCATTGGTGCCTGTCTGGTATTTTATTATTGCGATCGGCTATGCAGCAATCTACTGGTCGATGGGAGTTGCTGGCTTTCAGGATGCATTCCTTATTAGCGGCTCTTCCCTATTCACTCTGGGATCTGAGGCCCCCCAGGGGTTTCCCATGACGCTGTTGGCTTTTTCGGAGAGTATGATTGGGTTGATCCTGGTAGCGATGTTGATCGCCTATTTGCCCACGATGTACGCCGCTTTTTCACGCCGGGAAAGCGCCGTAACGATGCTGGAGGTGCGCGCCGGAAAGCCGCCTTCAGCAATCGAAATGCTGCTGCGCTACCACCGCATACACGGTCTGCAACGCCTGAGCGTTCTGTGGCCGGTTTGGGAAACCTGGTTTGCCGATATCGATGAGAGCCATACCTCGCTACCAGCGCTGGTCTTCTTCCGCTCGCCACGTTCCGACCACTCCTGGGTCACCTCCGCCGGAGCAGTCCTTGATGCGGCTTCA
Source organism: Chloroflexi bacterium RBG_16_57_11 (assembly GCA_001795165.1). Classification (GTDB taxonomy): domain Bacteria; phylum Chloroflexota; class Anaerolineae; order Anaerolineales; family UBA4823; genus RBG-16-57-11. Next base: position 31,326 of record MGNS01000094.1, on the reverse strand, counting down.
CTGACGCTCGCCGCAGTAGACATTCCCGCCGATCCGCAGGCCATGTTGTGCATCCGGGCTGGTTATCTGGCACTTCGCCACGTCGCCGATTTCTTCCACCTGCCGCATAACCCCAATCCGCACTTTCCCTCGGAGCCGATCAGCATCACACGCGTCGAATTCGATGCCGCCTGGGAGCAGCTCGCTGAAGCAGGCGTGCCGCTCAAGACAGATCACGAGCAAGCCTGGTTAGATTTTGCTGGCTGGCGGGTGAACTACGACCGGGCTTTGCTCGGCCTTTGCCGACTAACTTTAGCCCCGGTCGCGCCATGGTCTTCGGATCGCGTGCCCCAGTCAATCTTGCCGCCAAATCTCTTCTTATAATAGCCGACCTGTCGGCTGCTCACAACCCTCTGCGAACGAATGTATAATATTAACTTACCAGTGGAGGTAGCGTGAGAATTCTCGTCGTCCGACAGCACACCTCGGATCACAATTCACATTAGGAGTCTTCATGCACGATATCACTGATCGTAAACTCCTGGAAGAGAGATTGCGACGTGACCAGCGGGTCATGCTGGCGATGGCCAACGCGCCCAATGATATCTTTTGCGTGCTCGATCGCGCCGGCACAATCTTAATGACCAACCAGGTGATGGCGCGGTCGTTGGATCGCCAGGCGGATGAGCTCATCGGTCTTTGCTTATGGGATATCCTGCCAAAGCCGGTGGCAGAATTTCGCCGCGGGGTTTTTAATAAAGTTTTGCAAACCGGCCTCGCTGAGCGCGTGGATGATCGCGGCCGGTTCGGTGTCTATGATAGCTGGGTGATCCCGATTCTGGACGACCAGGGAGAGATCATTCAGGTCGTGATTGTGGCGCGCGACGTCACCGAACATAAAAAGATCGAGGTTGCCCTGCAGGAGAGCGAGAAACGCTACCGGGCACTGATCGAGGCTTCCCCGGATGGAATCATCTATTATGACCTGGATGATGACATGGCAGGCCACCACCGGATCATAAATCAACAGTTTGCTACGCTATTCGGATATGAAAATGCTGAAGAACTCATAAAAACGCATTCATCTATAAACGAACTTATTAGTGAGCAGGATCATCCCCGATTGAGGAAAACCATCCAAGATGGGTTGCAAGACGGCTATATTCGAGATGTGATATTGACCGCCCGGAGAAAAAATGGCTCAGTATTCCAGCTTGAAGTGAATGGGTCGATGGTTTTCGGTCCAGATGGCAAACCTCAAGGCTATTTTGGGATTTGCCGCGATGTTACCGAGCGAATTCGCGTGCAACAGGAGCTGATCAGAGCGCATGAAACCCTGGAGCAGCGGGTGCTTGAGCGAACCGCAGAGCTGCAAACGTTGAATCGTCAACTACATAAAGAAATCTACTTACGAAAAGCGGCCGAGGATAATTGGAAACACCACGCGTTGCACTCGGAGGCTCTGGCACGCGTTGCCTCACGAGCCAACGCCCACCTCGATATCAATGCTGTTATGGAGGCAATCTGTGACGAGGTTCTGCGTGCTATTCCATTTTCAATTTGCTCTGTCAGCTTGTATCGTGAAGAAGACGATAGCCTGCATATAGCCGTATACGCCTCCAAGGTTAAGGTAAACTATTTTTCTATCCCCCCGATCCCCCGTCCGCAGTTTGAAGAATATGTACGCCAGCTTGGACCCATAATTACCATTCCAGATGTAGAGACATTGCCGTTATCGGCGCATCTCGCAACCGCGGCTACTCCTAATATCCGGACTCTCGTAATCATGCCGTTCTATCACATGGGGGAGATCGTAGGGTCGTTGAACCTGGCCTCGGTTGGGGAAATTCGCTTACCCACCGACGAAGAACTGGATTTATTGCACGCCATTTCAGATCAGGCCGCCCTGTCACTCACGAATGCCCGCCTGTTCGAGCGTGTCTCTGACAGCCAGGCGCGGCTTAAGATCCTTACTGAGCGCCTGGTTGAGGTTCAAGAGGAAGAAAAACGCCGCCTGGCGCGCGAGTTGCATGACGAGATCGGGCAGATGCTCACCTCGCTCAGCTTGAATCTCGAAATTGTTAGCCGCTCGGTAGAGGCAGGCGAGGCTAAAAGCATTATACAATTCGAGTTAGAGCGCATCCGATGGCAAGTCAAACAGTTGCTGGATGAAGTGCGCGATCTTTCGCTCAATTTGCTCCCTGCCATGCTGGATGACCTGGGATTGTTACCAACCCTGTTGGATTATAGCCAGCGTTTCATTTCTCAAACCGGGATCCTGGTGAACCTGTCCCACCGTGGACTTCAGGAGCGTTTCCCGCCGCAAGTGGAAATCGCAGCTTATCGTATCGTTCAGGAAGCGCTGACCAACGTAGCGCGCCATGCCGCAGTTAATCAGGTCGATGTGCGCCTGTGGGCTACACCTCAAGAACTGGGCTTGCAAATCGAAGATCAAGGGGTAGGGTTTGATTTGCAAAAAGTCGAGAGCGCCTATAAGTCGCACGGAATTGCCGGCATGCGCGAACGTGCTGCCAATTCCGGTGGGAACCTGGAGATTGAGACCAACCCTGGAAAGGGCGTCTGCCTGACAGCCGAATTTCAATTCACCAGGCCTGATCAAAATCAGGAGAGCGTATGACCATTTCGATCTTACTTGCAGATGACCACACCATCTTGCGACAGGGTCTGCGCGCGATACTGGAAGTCGAGAGCGATATTATCATCATTGGCGAGGCCGACAGCGGCCAGGAAGTGCTGGACCAGATTAAGGAGTTGAAACCCGACATCCTGGTTCTGGATCTGGCATTACCTGACATGAGCGGCCTGGAGGTTATCCGCCGCCTGCACTATGGCTCCTATCAGACCCAAGTGGTTGTTCTGTCTATGCATGCCAGAGGGGCGTATGTCCAGGAGGCGTTGAAATATGGCGCAAAAGGCTATGTCTTGAAAGGCTCCGATGCAAAAGAGCTGGTGCAGGCAATTCGCCAGGCAATGCTTGGACAACACTATCTAAGCCCGTCTCTGGCTAAATCTTCCGTTGAAGCCCAGTTTCAGATGACACAAAGCCAAAGGCTGGATCCTTTAAAAACTTTGACTAATCGCGAGCGGGAGATCATGCCACTTGCAGCAAGCGGCATGAGCAGTTCTGGGATCGGGGAGAGGCTTTCCATCAGCCCGCGAACGGTGGAGGTTCACCGGGCGCGGATTCTGCATAAACTCGGTTTACAGAACCAGGCAGAGTTAATCCGCTACTCATTACAGCGGGGTATCCTTCCCTTCGATGAGAGCACATCGTTTACCGAAAATACGTAGGTATACGGATTGTCTAAACGACTTTGATAAGACATAATTACCTTATTGACATCGGTCAATACCCCCTTGATCGCAGGGACTACCCGCATAATTGGGGGTTGAGCTTCCGTCATAGTTAGGGGAGCGATCATAAATCCTGGAGCGACAGACAACTGTCGCTCCAAGGCGTTTAATTGGTAACCTCAACGAAATCGAATATAATCCATTAAGATGACAGCGACATCCATCCGGTCCTCCCTGTTCGTCCGCCATATTGCTCTGCCCCAGGATCACGGCTCGTGGGTCTTCCTTTTCAGCCCACTCTTAATCGGGCTATTCGCGGCGCAGAACTTCACCATCGCCAGCTTGATTCTGGTGATCGCCGTAGTGTCAGCTTTCCTGTTGCGACAGCCAGCCTCAATCGCGGTTAAGGCGCGCAGCGGGCGGAGATCCTCGCGAGACCTGCCAATCGCCCGCTTCTGGTTTTTCTTGTACAGCTTTGTCGGTCTGGTGTCTCTCGGAACGTTGATCTACCTGGGTTTTGGATACCTGCTATACCTGGCGATCCCCGGCGTTGCAGTGTTTTTTTGGCATCTTTACTTGATCAGCCGGCGTCTCGAACGCCGCCAGATGGGCATCGAAATTGTTGCCACTGGGGTGTTGGCCCTGGCTGCACCGGCAGCCTATTGGGTCGGTCTAGGCCACCCGGATCCCCAAGGTTGGATCTTGTTTGGCTTGGTCTGGCTGCAATCGGCGGCTTCGATCGTGTATGCTTACTTGCGCCTGGAACAACGCAAGTTGACAGCCCCGCTGAGTTTCCCGACGGCGCTTCGTATAGGCCGTCGCGCTTTGCTTTACACGACCTTCAACACAGTCCTGGTCACCGGGCTTGCTTTCATCGGCTTTCTTCCTCAATTGCTGCCATTACCGTATGTTCTGCAATGGGTGGAAACGATATGGGGGACATTGTTCCAGCCGGCAGTTGGTGCAAAACCCACTGCTATCGGCATACGCCAGCTGGTGATCAGCACTCTGTTTACAGTGCTATTCATCCTGACCTGGAATTTGTCCTGAGTCAAGCGTAACCCCTTTGGCAGCCGGGTGTTTTAAGGTGGTGAGACCAGCCTGATCCGCTACACGGCTGGCACGTTATGGCCCCCAAGGAGGTCTACCCTAATGTCACAAGTTACAATCGACCCTGAAGTCACCAGCGACGACAAACTATGGGCAGCTTTAAGCTACCCCATCCCGTTTGTTGGGCTCATCGTGTTGTTCATGGCAGACAAGAAAGCGAGACCCTTTATTAAATACCACGCCGTGCAAGGGCTTGCCTTCAATATCGTCTTCTGGTCGATCTACCTTCTTCTAACCCTGGTCACCGTTGGGATCGCGGCAATATGCCTGCCTGCCGCATGGCTGGTCACATTCTGGCCGGCTTATAAGGCGTATGGCGGAGAATATTTCGAGCTGCCTGTTTTATCCGGTTTTATCAAAAACCAGGGTTGGGTGTAGCTCGCTGATTTATGATATAAAATCTTTTATGACATAATCACTTACATTACTCACTTGACTTTTGTATCAGGACAACATAAAATCATGGTATCCGGCTGGAGCTGGTTGACCGGTTGGATTATGCCATTGGAATAACAGGAGCAGAGGAGAGACCCGGGCGGGGTGTTGACGGGCACCGAAGGGGCAAATCTGACGTGGTGAAGGTCGGATGAAACTCTCAGGTAGAAGGACTCTGTGTCTGAATGCCTCTGGAAAGTTACGCAGCACGGCTGCGAACACCGACGGTGCAAGCGCCTTACCCAACGGCGCGAATCTCTCAGGTTCCAGACAGGGGCGCACGCGTTCTTAGCGTGCGTCTTTTCTTTTGCATGCTTTCCCTTCACCAGCTCAATTATTCAAATCAATATTTAAGGAGAACCAGTCATGAACATTCCAAGCGATCTAAAATATACCCCCAATGATGAGTGGATCCGGGTAGAAGGCAATACCGGTACGGTGGGTATCACCGACTTCGCCCAAAACCAGCTCTCGGACATTGTCTTTGTTGAAATCGTCGTCGGGGTAGGTGACGAGGTCAAAAAAGGCGATGCCTGTGCCACACTGGAATCGGTAAAAGCAGCCGCGGATGTCTACCTCCCGACTGGCGGAAAAGTTATGGCAATCAACGATGCGCTGCCTGATACACCTGAGAAGGTAAACAGCGACCCTTATGGCGAAGCCTGGATGGTCAAGATCGAGCTTTCGGATCCCGCTGAGCTAGGCGAGCTGCTTGATGTGGCGGCTTATCAAAAAGCGATCGAGGCAAAAGGCTAAAGGAGTTAGCATGTTCATCCCCCATACCGTGGAAGAACGGGAGGCGATGCTGGATGCGATCGGCGTTGAACGAATGGAAGATCTGTTCGATGTCGTGCCAGCCAAATATCGCTTCCCGAAGTTAAATTTACCCGAAGCGTTGACCGATATGGAAGCGATGTTAGAGATGCGCAACATCGCCGCAGTCAACGAGACGACCCAGGATCTGATCTGCTTCCTGGGCGCTGGAGCATATAACCATTATTCACCCCCAGCAGTGGATTCCATCTTGCGCCGAGGTGAGTTCTACACCGCCTATACCCCTTACCAGCCGGAGATTTCGCAAGGCACGCTCCAGGCGATCTTTGATTACCAGAGCCTGATCACCTCGCTGACCGACATGGATGTATCCAACGCCTCGCATTACGACGGCGCCACTGCTGTAGCTGAAGCGGTCAGCCTGGCTTACGCCAACTTCCGCGGAAAACGGACAAAGGTGGTGCTCTCGCCCGGCTTGCACCCGCACTACCGACAGGTTGTCCATACTTACAACCACGGCACACCGATACAAATCGTAGGCGAAAATGTGGATTTACAGGCCGGGCCGGAAGCGTTCTTACCGTTCGTAGACCAGGATACCGCCCTGGTGATCGTCCAATATCCCGACTTCTTTGGTCGTGTGTATGATTTCTCCAGTTTAGCGAACGAAGTGCACGCGGTAGGGGCGATGCTGGCGATCTCCGTGAATCCTATCGCGCTGGGATTGCTCACTCCACCGGGCCAGTTCGGCGCCGATATCGTGGTCGGCGAAGGCCAGCCCTTGGGAATACCGCTTTCATATGGCGGGCCATACCTGGGTATCTTTGCCACCAAGCAAGAGTTCGTGCGCAAGATGGCCGGCCGGTTGGTGGGCGAGACGGTCGATAATCGCGGGCAACGCGCTTACGTGCTGACCCTGACGGCTCGCGAGCAGCATATCCGCCGGGAGAAGGCCACTTCGAATATCTGCACGAACCAGGGATTGATCGCCCTGGCATCTACCGTCTATATGAGCCTGTTGGGCAAGCAAGGGCTGCGTGAAGTGGCTGACCTATGTTATCACAAGGCGCATTATGCAGCAAAATCGATTGCCGACCTTCCGGGTTACAGCCTGTGGTCGAAGGCGCCCTTCTTCAACGAGTTCGCTGTCCGCTGTCCCCTCCCGGCTGCACAGATCAATGAACACTTGCTCGAACACGACATCCTGGGCGGCTACGATTTGGGCCAGGCTTATCCCGGCATGGAGAACGATCTGTTGATCGCGGTGACCGAGATGAACTCACGCGATGATATTGACTTATTGGTGGATGTGCTTGCGGAGGTGAGCCATGACTGAGCCATTGCTGTGTGACCTGTCTGTCAGCGGTCGGCGCGGCATTCGCTACCCTGCCCCGGATGTGCCGCTTTCAAAGCTGCCTGAAGGTCTGGTGCGAGAGGACCTGCCGATGCCGGAGCTTTCCGAAGTGGATGTCGTGCGCCATTTCACCCGCTTGTCGAAGCTGAATTACTGCATCGACCAGGGGATGTATCCACTGGGTTCGTGCACGATGAAGTACAACCCGAAAATAAACGAGGAAACCGCCCGTCTGCCCGGTTTTGCCGGGCTGCACCCGCTCCAGCCTGTGGAGACGGTTCAGGGCGCTCTGATGATGATGTACGAGCTGCAGGAAATGCTGAAAGAGATCGGCGGTTTCGCTGGAATCACTTTGCAGCCAGCCGCTGGCGCCCAGGGTGAATTAACCGGCGTTTTGATCATCCGCGCTTATCACGAGTCCCGTGGTGACGCCAAGCGCACCAAGATCCTGATCCCCGACTCGGCGCATGGCACCAACCCGGCGACCTCGGCGATGAGCGGTCTCGATGTCGTGCAGCTGCCCTCCGATGCTCGTGGCAACGTGGACCTTGAAGCACTGAAGAAGCACTGCGACGAGAGCCTGGCTGGATTGATGTTGACCAATCCGAACACGCTGGGATTGTTCGACGAGAACGTCATAGAAGTCACTCGCCTGGTACACCAGGCAGGTGGACTGGTGTATGGCGACGGGGCGAATATGAACGCGCTGCTGGGCATCGTGCGTCCCGGCGACCTGGGCATCGATGTCTTGCACTTCAACCTGCACAAGACCTTCTCCACCCCGCATGGCGGCGGCGGCCCCGGCTCCGGGCCGGTGGGGGTGGCAAAACACCTGGTCGATTTCCTGCCTGCGCCGTTAGTGGGCATCCTCGAGGAAGGCGATAAAGATACGCCTCCGTTATACGGTTACGCCACCCCGGCTAAAACAATCGGACGGGTAAAATCCTTCCAGGGCCAGTTCGGCATGTTCGTGCGGGCGTATACCTACATTCGGATGTACGGGCCAGATGGGTTACGGGCGATCTCCGAGTACGCTGTGCTGAACGCCAATTACCTGCTGTCGCGGCTGCGTGATGCCTATCACCTGCCCTACGATCGGGTTTGTATGCATGAATTTGTTCTGGAGGGCATGTGGGCTGACGCACCGGGGGTCCACGCCCTGGATATCGCCAAGCGCATGATGGATTACGGTCTGCACCCGCCGACCAACTACTTCCCGCTCATCGTCCACGAGGCGCTGATGATCGAGCCGACCGAGACGGAGAGCAAGCAGACGCTGGACGCGTTCGCCGAGGTCTTGCTTAAGATCGCCGAGGAGGCACACAGCGAGCCAGAGCTGCTGAAGAGCGCACCTCACATCACGCCGGTCGGCCGACTGGATGAAGTGAAGGCTGCCAAGGAGCTGGTGCTGTGCTGCGGCGTTGATCCGTTTGAACGCGAGCTGGTGTAACAGGTAAAACGCCACGCTGGTTTTTTTATTCCATCGAAACTGCGGGACGCTGACAACATATTCGAACGATTAACTCCGGCACCTGGGAACGGGAGCCGGAGTTATTGATTTAACCCTTGACCACGCCCCCTCGGTGACCAGCGCTCCTGACATACACACCGACCAAGGGATCAAATTCCGAAGCAAGCGTATATTTTGCGGTGTATAATTATTAATAGGAGAAAATATATCCAAATATTTCGCCCACTGGCGTCATATTCGCAGGTCAGACAAAGTCGTGGTCCACATCAACCATAAGAAAGGTTACGGATGACACAACCTCAAGGTTATCTCGCCGTCCCAAACACGGGTACAGAGCCAGGTGTATTGGTTCTCCACGCATGGTGGGGATTGAACGAAACGATCAAGGCTTTCTGCAGACGACTGGCCGAATCCGGTTTTACGGCATTCGCCCCAGATCTCTATCAAGGGAAGGTTGCAGACACCATCGAGGATGCAGATGTCCTTGGCAAAGCTCTCGACGAAAACTACTTGCATGCAAAGGCCGAGATTGCCCAGGCAACGTCGTTTCTGAGGGACTGTGCAGGACAAGCAGATCGTGGTCTCTCAGTCATCGGTTTTTCTATGGGAGTCTATTATGCGCTGGACCTGGCTGCTGCAGACCCCGAAAATATACGTTCCGTAGTCATCTTTTACGGGACCGGCGGCGGTGATTTCAGCACCTCGAGGGCGACTTACCTGGGTCACTTTGCCGAAAATGATCCATTTGAGCCGTTATCCAATGTGGATGAATTGGAGGAAACTCTAAGGCAAGCTGGACGACCTGTGACTTTTTATCGTTACCCTGGAACCGGACACTGGTTCTTCGAGCCTGATCGCGTGCAAGCCTACAACCCGGCAGCCGCTTGCCTGGCATGGGATCGGACCTTGGCCTTCCTGAAGGGTGCCACCGTGGTCAGTTAGTGTCCCTGTGCTCTTGGTGTACCAATATCAATATTAATACCGCAATCATGGTGTGTTGCAGAATAGGTTCTGGAGCGCGACTGAAACGTCGATTGCGACAAAAGTGCTACAGGTACTGACAGCATTGCTTATCAGGAATGAAAGGGGAGATCGGTAGCGATCGATCAGGGGTGGTTGTGGGCGAAAGGAAAGTACAAGCGCTGTTCCATGTCTTGAAGTGCAAACACGCCGCCGCCCCAGGTGGCGGCGAAGAGGGTTGCCGGAGATGAAGGATCGAAGGCCAGGGCATCAACCCAGGCAAGCTCGGACTGACCAAGATTGATAGGGCGCCAGTTCCTACCACTGTCAGAACTTTTTAGCACGCCAGCAGGTCTCGAACAGGCATAAAACGTGCGAGGTAAAGTCGGATCGATCAGCAGGCAATCAAGTGGAGGCCCAAAGACGAGTGCGCTTGCCCGGCTCCAACTTGCGCCACCATTATCAGTTTTGAACAAGCCCTCCGTGGCGGTGGCATAGAGGATGGCCGGGTTAAAGCGGTCGAATGTAAGGGAATTCACCCACAGATATTCTGGCAAGCCCTGGTTGACTGCAGTCCAGGTCTGGCCACTGTTGATGCTCTTGAATACACCGTAAGCGGCGATGCCGGCGTAGAGGGTAGCATGAGCGGCCGGGTCAATGGCAAGCGTGCGAACCGGATATCCCGGCAAACCAACGCTGACGGAATTCCAACTGTTACCGCCATCGAGGCTGGTGAAAACACCCGCATCCTTCGTGCCGACGTACAGGGTCCCCGGCATGGTGGGATCCTGAACGATTGCCAAGACCTCATTGAAATCCAAGCCTTCATTGACACCACGCCAGGTTTCGCCACGGTTGATGGTCTTGAAAAGACCGTCGTGAGTACCGACATAGAGGGTCGCTGGCGCCAGCGGATCGATCGCCAACACGTTGACCGGCCTGGTAGAGGGAGGGTTAGGCAGGCCTTGATTGACGGAATGCCAGGTCTGAGCGTGGTCGGTGCTCTTATATACGCCCCCGTTGGTCCCAGCAAAAAGCACGCCTGGTGTAAGAGGATGGAGAGCCAGACGATACACCTTCCCGGCGGCTAGACCAGAGCTGAGTGGACTCCAGCTTGCGCCGCTATCAGAACTTTTATACACACCGCCTTGCCAGGTACCGGCATAGATGACCGATGGGTTGGTGGTATCAATCGCCAGGCCATAAATATGGGGGTTGGCCAGACCGTTGTTAGCCGCGATCCAGCTATTACCAGCGTGAGTGCTCTTGTAGACCCCAGTAGTGGTCCCGGCATAGATGGTTGATGGGGTAGACGGGTCGATGACCAGAGCGGAGATCTCTGTACCGGAAAGGCCCTGGCTGGTCTCGACCCAGGATGCCCCGTCGTTGGTGGTGCGAAACACTTTATCATAAGTTCCGGCAAAGAGAATCGCCGGGGTGGTTGGAATGATGGCGAGTGATAAAATTTCCAACGAAGTCAAGTCGGTATTGACCGGATTCCAACTGAGGCCGCTATTGATGGTTTTATAAACGCCGCCGAAGCGGGTACCGGCGTAAAGGGTGGACGGGATGAGTGGGTTGATCACTATGGCGGTTACTTCATAGTCATTTAGGCCAATGCCTGACGGGCTCCAATTGACTCCCCCATCAAGGCTTTTGAACATTCCATAGAACGAACCAAGATAGACAACAGACGGCGTATTCGGATCAACTGCCAAGGTGTTTATAGCACCAAAGATCCCCTGTCGCTGGAGCAAGCTCCAATCATCGCCGGCATTGGTGCTCTTGAACAGCTCGCCGTAAGATGTTCCAGCGTAAATCGTGGCAGGGGTCTGCGGATCGATCGTCAAAGAGAAGATTTCAGCAGGATCAAACCAATATGGCAATCCATCGCTTACAGTGCTCCAGACCACACCTTGGTCGACTGTTTTGAAGACACCGTCTAGCGTACCAGCATACAGGGTGGATGGCGCGCCAGGCTCGACTGCAAGGGACACCACCTCGGTATTTGTGATGCCAGAGTTGGTAGAATCCCAGCTGGCGCCAGCGTTGGTGGTTTTGAAGACACCTTGCATCGTCCCAGTATAAATGGTCGACGGCAGACCGGGATCAATGGCTAAGGTTTCGATACTTGGTCCGGTTAACCCGACGTTCAACGGGGTCCAGTTCTGGCCGCCATCGATGGTTTTATACAACCCACCATCCCATGTGCCGGCATAGAGGGCAGCTGGCGTAGCCCGGTCAAACACCAGAGTTTGTACTGAGAGGTAAGCTAGGCCATCATTAACAGGATTCCAACTGGCACCCCCATTCTCGCTTTTAAATACTCCTTGCCCTTAACCAAGATAGAGCGTACCCGGGTGCGCCGGATCTGTAGCGATGGTGGTGATCACACCAACGCCCGGGGCATTGGTTAGCAAGCTCCAATTTGCGCCACCATTCGTGCTTTATAACAATTCGCCAAACCAGGTGCCGGCGTATAAAATGGAAGTGTCCAACGAGTCGATTGCCAGAGCGTTCACGTAGTCGTCACTGACTGCCGACCATGAATCACCACCGTCTTTACTCTTAAAAACACCATCATCCGTACCAACATATAAAGTGGATGGCATTGTTGGATCGATCACAATTGAATCGATCGAGGTAACCGTTAGGTCAGGACTGGTTTCGACCCAATTGTCAGCGCTATTGGTACTTTTGAACAACCCCCATCCCGTTCCAGCATAGAGTGTAGCGGGTGCTATCGGGTCAACGGCTAAGGCCGTAATTGTGGTATCGACTAAGCCTATATTTACCTGGCTCCAGCTTTGACCGCCATTGACGCTTTTGAATATACCCGCGTAGCCTGTGCCGGCATACAAGATTGAGGGCATTAGAGGATCAATGACCAGGGCATTTATAGGTCCGCCTGTGGGGCCGATGCTGGTCCACTGGTTGACGCCAGCAGAGACGTGGGTGGCCTGGCCAGAGACCAGCAAAGTCATCACGCCGATGAGAAAAATAATGTGAAGGAAAGATTTGCGCAGCATGGTCCTCTCCCCAGGCATCGCCTGCCCCCAACAACACGAAAAATTTGAAGATCATTCAAAGATGAGGCTGCGGTGTGTGAGAGAAAACGCCCACTGTGGAACATGTAACTGACAACGGGTCCGATCAATTTAATTATACACCCCTTTATCTTGGAAACCATCGGTACAGTTCGCGGAAATTTGCTCAGAGTTCTCCACCAGCCTGCCTAACAGTACTGCACACTCATATAACAAAATAGTCGAGGCCGACCGGGTGAAAATGGGCAGTAATAAAGGTAAAATTATTGACAAAGGAAGGGGCGAAGCATCCGGTATTTATGCTTCTATCGACCTAGAGGTTTGTCTCCGGATGCTTCGCCCTTACCTGGGGGTTATGTTAAAATAGACCCCTGCGTAAGGCTTTTCAATATGCAGGTTTGAACAATGAAAACGAAGACCGACCCTGATATTAATCTTGTCGAGCCCGGACCGACGGTGGAGGTGCATCTGCCGGATAGCATGGTGTTACGCAGGCCG
>MGNS01000094.1:6702-18371 GCA_001795165.1 Chloroflexi bacterium RBG_16_57_11 | reverse complement strand
GCTTTTCCTATGCACTCTCCCAGACTCGGATGACCCGCCAATCGTAGGGGCAGTCGTGAATAGGGAGCTGCGAGAGCTGACCTATCGCATCAAGATGGATACGGAGGTTCGCCCGGTGCGGACGAGCGATTCGGATGGCGCATTAATATATCGACGCTCTCTGGTTTTTCTGAAGGGATTAACACTCAATCCGCAAGCGGGATGACCTGACCCTCGCGACGGGCGACTTCGATAATTGTGCTGGTGGCATCATTTTGATACTGCAGTTGACCAACCGGGATAGGCTCAATGCGGCTATCCGTTCGGGCGGCGACGCGCCAGAGTACGTTAATGTCCGAACGCTTTTGTGGCTGGTCGAAACGCGGGGAAATGACCAATAGGTCAATATCGCTCCAACGATCTGCTTTTCCCTCGGCTTGAGAGCCAAAGATCACACCATAGGTAATGGGCAGGCCCTGGTTGCGCAAGTTGTTGAGATATTGTCGTACGATTAAGACAATTGACTCATCAACCATTGGAAGACCTCTTCCGATCGTGCAAGATAATTATGAGTCTCTTCGATTGTGGGAAGTGGCAAATCCACATCGGGATAACGACCTTCAAGGTTGAAGGCATTCATGTCCGCCAGAACATCCAAATAATCCGGGCTTATCTCCAGGGCAGCCGACTGAGCCAGTCGCACTAAATTATGGATACGAGGCGCCAGATCTTGAGTGTTGCGGATCACGTGAGCTTTGAGCACCTTTTCCAGTGAGAGATGAACAAAAAACAACCCGTGGCGAATACGCCCGTCGTCGATCAAATCTCTGGCGACTTGCCAGTCCTCGATCGCGTTAGACTGCCAATGTTCAATTTGCTTCTGGATATCAATCATAATTTCTCAACACTAAAAGCATTTTACTACGTTATCTCTGATTAGAATAAAGTTTAGTCCTAAGGATAAAGACGTGCCACGAACGGTTCGATAAATTGTAACTCCTCAAAAACCTTGTGATACGGGGATTCTTCGGTAAATTCACCGAAAAAACTACATAGCTTCGATACCTGGTCAGGCAAAAACATTCCTTCCCCGGGTCACCGCCGGCCTGCCTAACAATACTGTACGCTCAGATAACAAAATCGAGGACGCCGAGCGGGGAACCATATGGGTAATACAGGTAAAATAATAATTACAAAGGATGGGACGAATCGTCCAGCATATAAACTTCATTCAACCAAAAAGTATACATTCAGATGCTTCGTCCCTACTTGGGGGTTATGTTAAAATAGACCACTGCCCAAGGCCTTTCTTTTTACAGGTTTGAAGGATGAAAACGAAGTCAGACTCTGAGATTCAATTTGTCGAACCCGGACCGACTGTTGAGGTGCATTTGCCGGACGGCAGGGTGCTGCGCGGCCTGCGCTATACAACCCTGGAACGCTTTCTGTGCACGTTGCCGGACTCAGACGACCCGCCAATCGTAGGGGCAGTCTTGAATGGGGAGTTGCGAGAGTTGACTTACCGTATAAAAATGGACGCCGTGGTTCGCCCGGTGCGAATGAGCGACTCGGATGGCGCATTAATCTACCGCCGCTCCCTGGTTTTTCTGATGGAGACGGCCTTTGACCAGTGCTTCACAGGGGCAACCTTGACTGTAGATCATTCGGTGTCCTCAGGCGGTTATTTCTGCCAGGTGAGCGGGCGACCACCGCTCTCACCAGGAGAGCTGGGTGCCCTGGAGGATGCGATGAACCGGCTGGTGCAGGCCGACCTGCCTTTCGAGCGCCAGGAAACGCCCATCGCCGAAGCAACCGCATACTTCCAGGCAACCGGTAAGACAGAAAAGGTGCGCTTGTTGGCCCACCGCAAGAAAAGCTACCTGACTCTGTACCAGCTGCAGGAGTTTCGCGATTACCATCACGGTTATATGGTGCCCTCCACCGGTTACCTGCGCTGGTTCAAGCTGACCGCCACCGGGGTCGGTTTCACGCTGCGCTTCCCCCGCAGACATGCACCAAAGCAGCTGCTTCCATTACCAGAGTATCCTAAATTGCTGGCGACCTTTCGTCAGTATGGCGACTGGTTGGACCGGTTGGGGATCGCCAACGTAGGAACCTTAAACGATGCGATCCAGGCCGGGCGTTGTGACGAAGTGATCCTGGTTTCGGAGGCGCTACACGAGCAACACATTACGGAGATCGCCCGCCAGATCGCCAACCGCGCCGAGCAGGTGCGGGTAGTGCTAATTGCCGGGCCATCTTCATCGGGAAAAACCACCTTCTCCAAGCGGCTGGCCGTGCAACTATTAGCCTGCGGCATCGCACCTTTTGCCCTGGCGATGGACAACTATTTTATCGACCGGGATAAAACACCGCTCGATGAGCAAGGAAAGCCCGACTTCGAAGCCCTCACTGCCCTGGACCGCGAGCACATGGATAGCGATCTGACGCGCTTGATCTCCGGGGAGCAGGTGCAGCTCCCGCACTATAACTTTCTGACCGGCAAGAGCGAAGAAGGCCAGATGGTGCACCTGCATTCGGGTGAAATTATCATCATGGAAGGCATCCACGGGCTGAACCCGGAGCTGTTCCACCGGCTGTCCCGCAACCAGGCCTATCGCATCTATATCTCGGCGTTGACGCAGCTCAACCTGGACCGCCACAACCGCATCTCAACCACCGATACCCGGCTCATCCGGCGCATCGTCCGGGATGCCCGCGAGCGTGGATACACAGCCAGCCAGACCATCCAGCGCTGGGAATCGGTGCGGCGGGGCGAGAAGCGGTACATCTTTCCCAACCAGGAAAACGCCGATCTCATGTTCAACTCGGCGTTGGTTTACGAGCTCTCTGCGCTCAAGCCTCTGGCCGAGCCGCTCCTGCGCCAGGTCCACTTTTACACCCCAGAATATATCGAAGCCAAGCGACTGCTGGCGCTCCTGGAATGGTTCCTTCCTTTGGAAAGTGACAGTATTCCGGATAACTCGATCCTGCGCGAATTCATTGGAAGTTCCAGCCTGAGCCATTTCACCCTGTGGCACAACCACGCGCAATGAAACGCTGGCTGCCGCTATTCCTGGCGTTGCTCACCGCCCTGCTTACAATCCGCCCTGCGCCGCCGCCCGATCATACGGGCCTCTGGGTAGTACGGGCATACTACAACGACGAACAGATGGTGCGCGAAATCGCCAGCTGGATCGAGCCATGGGAAGTCCATGCGGATCAGGGTTATATCGTCGTGGGAGTGGACGAGGCTCAATACGCGCGTTTAGAGGCACTGGGCTTTCGCCTGGAGATAGACAAAGAGCTGACCGACAAGGTAAACCATCCGGTGCAATTTTCCCCGCTGCAAACCGATGGCATCCCTGGCTATTCCTGTTACCGAACAGTGGAGGAGACTTACGCTGCAGCGAATTCCCTGGCGGATGCCTACCCAAATCTTGCGACTTGGAATGACATTGGCGATTCATGGGAGAAGGCAGCCCTGGGTAGCGGGCACGACTTATATGTTTTGCGTCTGACCAACTCCGCCATCGCAACAGAAAAGCCCAAACTCTTCGCCATGTCTGCGGTGCATGGCCGGGAATACGCAACCGCCGAGTTGTTGACCCGGTTCGCCGAAAGCCTGCTTTGGGGCTACGGATCCGATCCCGATACCACCTGGCTGTTGGATTACCACGAAATTCACCTGCTGCTTATCGCAAATCCAGATGGGCGCAAGAAAGCTGAGGCCGGTAGACTCTGGCGTAAGAATACCAACCAAAACTATTGCTCTGCTTACCCATCAGAGCGTGGGGCAGACCTGAACCGCAATTATCCCTTTGCCTGGGGTTGTTGCGGTGGATCGAGCGGTTATTCTTGTGATTATAATTACCGTGGTCCCTCCCCGGCATCCGAGCCGGAGGTGCAAGCAATCCAGGCCTATTTACGCGCCAACTTCCCCGACCGGCGCGGGACCGATCTAAATGACGCCGCGCCGATCGACACGAGTGGGGTTTTCGTGGATGTCCATTCCTACGGTGAGTTGGTACTCTGGCCGTGGGGTTTTACGGCTTCTCCGGCCCCCAATCAACGGCCGATGCAAACGCTTGGTCGCAAGTACGCCTACTTCACCGGTTACACCGCCCAACAATCGTATTTGATGTACCCCACCGAAGGCGATAGCGACGGTTTCGCGTATGGCGAGCTGGGCATTTCGGGCTACACCATCGAGCTGGGAGATTGGTTCTTCCAGGATTGCGCCACATTTGAACAGTCAATCCTGCCGGGTAACCTGCCGGCCTTGAAGTATATGGCAAAAGCCGCCAGCGCGCCTTACCTGCTGCCTGCTGGTCCAGAAGCTCTCTCGCTGATTTCAATGCCTGTGAGCGGTGAGAGTGGCGCGCCGGTGCGTTTACGGGCAGTGATCAACGACCGGCGCTTTCCGGCGGGCAGTGGCGAGCCGATGCAAGAAATCGCCGCCGCCGAGTACACTATCGACGCCCCGCCGTGGATCGATGGAACCTCGAGGGTTGCGATGCAGCCGGTCGACGGTATCTTCGACCAGCGGGTGGAGACCGTGCAGGCGTTTATCGATATCACCGGGCTATCGCCTGGGCGGCATACCGTTTTCGTGCGCGGACAAGATGTACGCGGCAACTGGGGTGTGATCAGTGCGCAGTTTATCTACACGCAACCACCTATTGTCCTCCCAGTGGTGTTCC
Organism: Chloroflexi bacterium RBG_16_57_11; assembly: GCA_001795165.1. Lineage (GTDB taxonomy): Bacteria > Chloroflexota > Anaerolineae > Anaerolineales > UBA4823 > RBG-16-57-11. Next base: position 13,689 of record MGNS01000094.1, on the reverse strand, counting down.
GCTGATTACATCCAAGACCTTTAAGGTCTGTGAATCCGCTTAGACTCAGGTCCCTCCAATGCTTGAAAAACCCGCCATCCCGGACGAGCTGATCCTTTCCGGTGTTCAGGTGCAATATCGGCTTCATCCTACCCAGGTGACATTTTTGCCGCTTGGGTATGATGTCAATACGGCCGTCTACCGCGTCGACACATGTGATGGTACATCCTACTTTCTGAAGTTAAGGAGCGGTAATTTCGATCAGGTCAGTGTAATCCTACCACGAATGCTCGCAACCCAGGGCGTTCGGTCGATTATCGCTCCGCTCGTTACCAAAGATAACCAGCTCTGGGGTGGCCTTGGTGAATTCAAGCTCATCCTATATCCATTCATTGAGGGAAAGGATGGCTATAAGATGGCACTGTCGGAACAGCAATGGCTGGATTTTGGCATAGCGCTCAAAGGAATTCACACAGCACAAGTACCGCCAGTCCTCGAGCAGATGCTCCCGCACGAGACATACTCTCCGCACTGGCGCGCAGCGGTCAAGCGGTTCCAGGCACAGGTTGAGAATATTCACTTTACTGAACCGGTGGCGAAAAAATTAGCGGCCTTCATGAGGGCAAAGCGAGATGAGATCGATATTGTCGTCGAGCGCGCTGAGGCGCTCAATCAGGCGCTTCAACAACAATTACCGGAGCTGGTCCTCTGCCACGGCGATATCCATCCCGGTAACCTGCTGATCAGCCCAGATGGACCGATCTACATTGTGGATTGGGATAACCCGATCCTGGCGCCCAGAGAACGCGACCTGGCGTTGATTGGCGGTTGCCCCACCTGGAGCAGCCCAGACTTTCAAGCCATTTTTTATCAGGGTTATGGAGCAGTAAAGATCGATCCGGTCGCGCTGGCCTACTACCGCTACGAGCGCATCGTCCAGGATATGGCCGAATTCTGCAAGCAGTTGTTATTGAGCAACGAAGGGGGTGAAGACCGGGAGCAAAGCTTTCAATACTTCGTGAGCTCCTTCTTGCCCGGGAATGGGATCGAATTGGCGACAAAAATATTTATTGACGGCGTGCAATGATCTGCGCAAAGACGAACCAGGCAACCAGCGCGCTCCACAGGACAACGACCAGCCATAAAAACCAGCCGCGCCCAAAACCAAGCGCGATGGGATTTTGACCCTTTGGCAGGACTTGCGCCTCGGTGGGCTGGACCAAGGCCATCAAATCCCCGCGTGGGGTGACTCCAGGGAACTGGTAAGTGACCGTGGGGAGAGGGACGAGGGTGGCAGTGGGACCGGATTCAGTAGGAGAGGCCAGCACACCGGGTACTGCCGCGCTGGGAGGGATTGGAGATGGATAAGGCGGCGTCCAGGTTGGGCTGGCTGCAGAGGGGGGTGCCAGGGTGGCGCTGGCGGCAGGCGTGGATGTCAGCGTCGCCGTGAGGCTGGCAGCCGGCGAGCCGGTGGGGGTTACCGTCATCGTGGCTGCAGTTGTGGTGAGGGTTGGTGTTGCCGATGGGCTCGGTGTGGGGCTAGGAGAGGCAGTTGGGGATAAGGATGCCGTTGGCGAAGGCGTCATGGTGTCTTGTTGAAGCATGGCAGCTTCCAACGGTTGCGCCGTTTGTTGGAGGACCAACGGCGCCGCCGAAACCGACGCGAGCCAACCCAATGCGAGCAGCACTCCCAAGGCAAAAGATAGCCTGCCCGGCCGGTGACTCCATGATCGCCTCGCCTGCCAAATGGACACCTTCACGCGTGTTATAATCCTGCACATATTTTACGCGAAAATGCCCATCTCGTGTTCGAATGTTCATTTCTAAACGCGTTACCCAGTGCGTCCATCAAACCGCTTAACCTACTCGAGAGAGAAGCCTGGCACGGATCATGCATTCCCATCATGGCACGCTGCAAATTCGCAGATTGTGTAAAACGGTCAGGCTGATCTTGATCAAATCGAGGCGTTGGTGAACACCGTGGAAGTATCCTCCCTGATCAGATCCTTGAAAAGCCTGGCGACCTGACCTCGGAGGAGTGGAGCAGTAATGAACCGTGCCACGATCAACCGCCTGGCGCATGGGTTGCTAAAACTGGCTGCCCTGCTGGCAATTGTGTTCATCTTGATACAGTGCCGTAATTTGTTTCCCGGATTGCCCTTTTTGCCGGCAAACGCGCAAGGCGCTGACGAGCAGGCCATCGAGCAGGCCATCCTGCAAGCCATCGAAAAAGAGAAAGAAAGCCTTCCGGCATTTTTCCTTTATGATACCCGAATAGACGATATCACGATATCGAAAGATGGAAACTGGGCGACGGCGTGGCTGATACCAATCGATCCCGACACCGGGAATGTCGTGCCTACCGAGCCAGGGTTGGTGATCGTCCAACGTGTGGATGATGGTTGGAAGGTCTATCTACCCAATGATCCAGACTGGAGCCAGGCCCTTCTATCCGCGCCTGAAGACCTAGTACCTACCGAGAAGAAATCTGCCTTCGCTGAAATCGCGGAAATGGCGCCTTCGGCTGCGCCAGCAGCTCCGATCACCGGTTACTATCTTCCCTGGCGGGGTGGAGATACCATGCGATTGACCCAGAGCGTGGGCCATGACCGCTACACACCCAGCGGAAGCGCGCATTACGCCTTCGATTTCGCCAGTCCAGGGTATCCGAGCGGGATGTTCAACGTACATGCGGCGAAAGGCGGGAGGGTCGTCCGGGTGCGCTGGTCGCAGGAAAACGGCGACGCAAACTCACCAGGAAATTACCTGGTGCTGGAAGACCGCAGTACCTCACCGGTGACCTACCAGCTTTACCTGCACCTGGCGAAGGACAGCATCCCCGCTGACTTGCGGGTGATTGGGGCGCAGGTGCGGCGCGGTCAGCAAATCGGTGTGGCCGACGATACCGGCGTGAGCTCCGGCAACCACCTGCATTTCATGGTACACACGAACCCCAGCTCTTACTGGGGGACGTCGGTGGACATTACTTTCGCCGATGTGTCGATTAACGGCGGGCGGCCGCGCTTACAATCTGACCTGTCTTACTGCGATAACGATGACGTATGCAACAGCACACAAACCTCCTATGTGTCGAACAACTTCATGAGCCCAGATTCAACCCCTCCGGTAGGAGGTATTCTGCAACCGAAAACCGGTGATATCATCCTGTCACCAATTCTAACCATTAACGGTTGGGCGCTGGATGAAAACAGCGGTCTGGCGAGTGTCCAGATCATCGCAAGCACCGGTCAAGGCTGGAGTGATATTGGTGAGTCGACCAGCACGAACACCTTTTCACTGGACTGGGACATGTGTGAGGCCCAGATTCCAGATGGACCCATCAGCCTGGCGCTGGAGATCCGCGATCGGGCATCCAATCAGGCGCCAGGACTGCCCGGGTTAACACATTTCAGCAAAAACTATGCGTGCAACCCGCCGCCCCCAGCCTGTGTTCCAGGCGCCAGCCAGATCGCCCTGTTCGACCAGAAAGATTATCGGGGCGAGTGCGTCGTTTTGGGGGTAGGCAGCTTCCAGAACCCGTCATCCCTGGGCACGCTGGGAGATAACAGCATAGTCTCTATCCAGGTCGGTACGAATTTGCAGGCAACCTTATATCAGGAAACCAGCCTGCAAGGCCGGGCAGAGACCTTTATAAGTAATGATAGCAACCTGAGCGACAACCGCATCGGGAAGAAGACGGTTTCCTCCGTTAGGGTACAGTCGCGTGGTACAACACCCAGCACCCCGGCGCCGATCTGGCCCTTAGCGAGCGCAGCTTTCCCCGCTGATGCATCACTCAGCCTGAGCTGGGCGGATGCCGGAGGTGCGTTAGAGTTCCAAGCGCGCCTGTTGCTAAACGGCATAGAATTTAGCTCATCGCCCTGGCAAGCAAAGATATCCTGGCAGCCCGGGGGCTTGCCTCCCGGCAGCTATACCTGGCAGGTGCGCGGGCGCAATGGCACTGCAGAGAGCGGCTGGAGCACGGCGCGTGCATTAACCATCCAGACAGCCAGTCCACTGCCGACATCGCCAACCATTCTGCCGCCTTTCACCGATACGATGGAAAATAACGGCTCGGGATGGACCAGTGGTGGTGGCTGGGTGCAATCCAATAGCGCCAACCACACCGAGGGAGGCACGCAGAGCTGGAAATACGCACCTGCGGCGACCAATTACGACACCGGCGAGGCGAACGCCGGGTTCATCACTTCACTGCCGATCAACTTGCCAGCAGGCCAACCCCAATATTTACGCTTCTGGTATATGTACAATACAGAAAGCCCAGAAAAGCATTATGACCAACGCCGTGTGCAGATTTCTGTGAATGGAGGCGCATTCAGTGACTTGATACAGCATTATGGCGATCCTAGCGATTACTGGCTGCGCAGCCCGGCAATCTCCCTGGCGGCTTATGCAGGGCAAACGGTTCGCTTACGGTTTTATTTTGTCACTCTGGACCGGGCTCTGAACAATTACACAGGTTGGATCGTAGATGATGTATCGGTCAGCCAGGAGGCGCCAGCCGCTTGTACTGACACGGATAATGACCCGTCACAGGCCACCTTGATCCAATATGGTGGATCATCGAGCGCGGTGATCTGCCCGGGTGGTGACATGGACTTTTACCGCTTCCGGGGCACTGCCGGCGACCAGGTTGGTATTTGGACAGAAGCCCAGGTAATTGGATCACCTCTTGACACTTACATAAGCCTGCTCGATTCGGATGGACGCTCAGTGTTGGAAAGCAATGATGATCAGGTACAATATCAGCGTAGCGACTCATGGCTATCCTATACACTACCTCGCACAGGTGATTATTACGTACAGGTACAATCCTGGGATCATCCCAGCTCAGGTGGTGATGATTATCGATATACGCTGAAAATGGTGCGAGATCAAGACGATCCAATTGGGATCATCCAGGAGCCTGCACCCGGTGGCGTTGTGCGCCTGGCGCCAACCAATCTGAGCGTCTTCGCCAGTGATGGGCAGAGCGGCATCAGTTACGTGCGCTTTTTCTGGCACTCCTCCGATTGGTTGAACTCTGGCTGGACATCCTTGGGCAAGGATTGGGATGGAAGCGATGGCTGGAATTTAATGGTGGACACAGCGACATTGCCCAATCTGTACGGCGGGGCGTTTTATGCACAGATCTTTGACAAAGCAGGGAACTGGTTTGGCTCAGGTGTGTGGAACCTCAAACCGCTGGGCTATTACCTGCCGATCGTTTCCAGAAGCAGATAACGGCTAACAAGAGGAAATGATTATCGAGAAGCCTGTCAAGCTGATCATTCAAATTCCTTGTTACAACGAAGCAGCAACATTGCCAGCAACCCTGGAGGCTTTGCCGCGCCAGTTATCCGGTGTGGATGTCATCGAATACCTGATCATTGACGACGGAAGCCAGGACGAAACCGCCCAGGTAGCCGTAGCGCATAATGTTCACTATATCGTGCAGCTGAATACCCATCGCGGGCTGGCGGCAGGGTTCGTTGCCGGGCTGGATGCGTGCTTGCATCACGGCGCCGATCTAATCGTTAACACAGACGCAGATAACCAATACAACGCAGACGACATCCAGCGGTTGATCGCGCCCATCCTGTGTGGGGAAGCGGATATCGTGGTAGGTGATCGCGGCGTTGCCGGCCTGAAAGCATTTTCTCCGGTCAAGCGCACCCTGCAGCGCATGGGAAGCTGGGTGATCGCCCAGGCCTCGGGCTTAAAAACCCCGGACGCGACCAGCGGCTTCCGTGCTCTGAGCCGGGAGGCGGCTCTGCGAACCCTGGTTCTCAGTGAGTATTCTTACACCCTCGAGACACTGATCCAGGCCGGTAACCGGGGGATTACTGTAGCGTATGTGCCAGTCAGGACCAACCCCAATACACGCCCGTCTCGGCTGGTGCGCAGCATTCCACATTATCTGACCTATTCCGGATCTACGATCGTGCGTGCGTACACCATGTATCGGCCGTTGCGGGTGTTCGCATCTTTAGGGAGCTTGCTAATCCTGGCTGGCACGATCCTGGTCTTGCGCTTCCTTTACTTTTACATCATCGGCCAGGGTGGAGGTCACGTCCAGTCCGTCGTTCTATCCGCCATATTTCTGATTATTGGTTTTCAGATCCTGCTGATTGGCCTGCTGGCGGATTTAATCAGTGGTAACCGCAAGATCCTGGAAGAAGTACTTTATCGACTACGACGGATAGAGCTGGAAATTCCCACAGATCAGCATAACGGCGATGAAGATCAGTCGTAAGCTTGCCTGGCCTGCCATGCTGGTCCTTATCAGCCTGGTGATGACTGGCTGCGCGGGTGTTAGCCTCAAATCCGAGCAGCCAGCGCACAGCCGCAGTGTCGTGCTGGACAGCCAAAATTCAATCGGGCAAACTTTCACTGCGCATTACGATGGATTGAACAGCCTGCAGGTCTACCTGAGCCCGCCGGAAACCGGCGCCGGGCAGATCGTCCTGCACATCCGCGCCGGCCCGGCGGAGACCGATGATCTGCGCACGGCCTCGATACCCATCGCCCAGGTTGAGCAGCCGGTTTATTACGCCTTCGAGTTTCCCGCTCTGGTTGATTCCAACCGCCAGGATTATTACCTCCAGCTCGAAGTCGATGGAACGGGAAGCGTAGAGGCAGGCGCAGCCAACGGCGATGTGTACCTGTACGGTGCCCTCTACCAGAACGGGCAACCGCAGGATGCGCAGCTCACCTTCGCCCTTGGGTACCAGACTCTGCCTCAGCTGGCTGGCTTGATCCAGGAGGGATTCGCCTGGATCCTATGGTTAATCGCAGGAGTGTTCCTGTTTGTACTGCCGGGTTGGGGGTTGTTGGATGCACTATGGAAAGACTGGTACAAGCTCGGTTTCTGGGAACGGTTGGCCCTCGCCAGCGGAGTAAGCCTGGCGATCTACCCTATTCTGTTTCTCTGGACCGACCTGGTAGGTTTGCATCTCGGGGCGCTGTACGCCTGGCTGCCCCCGCTGATCGGGTTGGCTGCACTGG
>MGNS01000094.1:6282-6674 GCA_001795165.1 Chloroflexi bacterium RBG_16_57_11 | reverse complement strand
TCTTCCAGATCGTGTGCGACAGGCGCCATCGCAGTTAGTTACGCGGTTGACGGAAAATTTTTGGCCCGGTTTGGCCATGTTGGTAGTCGTAAGCCTGATCATCGGGACACGGCTGTGGGTCATCCGACGGTTAGATCTGCCAATGTGGGGCGATTCATACCAGCATACGATGATTGCGCAATTAATCGTAGATCACAAAGGGCTGTTCGAGTCATGGTCTCCATACGCCGAGCTAACCAGCTTGAACTATCATTTTGGCTTTCATACGATTGTCGCAGTGTACTCCTGGATAACTGGGCTGTCGTTGCCTCAGGCGACCCTGGTTGCGGGTCAATTATTGAACGTCATGGCTGTGGTCGCGTTGTATCCGCTGGCGACACGGCTTGGCAGGA
>MGNS01000094.1:4518-6262 GCA_001795165.1 Chloroflexi bacterium RBG_16_57_11 | reverse complement strand
GCCGTCTTGATTGCCGGCCTGGTGGCGTCGATGCCAATGTACTACCTGAACTGGGGGCGATACACACAGCTCACAGGTCAGGTGATCCTGCCGGCTGTCATCCTGCTCGCCTGGGCACTGCTGGAACCCGACCGACATGATTGGCCTTTGACGACACTGTGCTGGATTACCTTGGGTGGATTAGCGCTTACCCACGTACGCGTACTGGCATTCTCACTAACTTTCATCGCGGCATATGTTATGGTAAACCTGACACGGATCAGACTGCGCCCGATCGTCCAGCGCACTTTCTGGTGGGGTATTGGTGGTTTGGCCTTGTCTCTCCCGTGGCTAATCCACCTCTACGCCGGTGAGTATATGCGCATTTTCACGAACCAGGTCACTACGCCTCCCAACAAGATGACCAATTTCGCCCAGCAGTACAACGCGATTGGAGATGTATCCAGCTACCTGCCCGGCGTGGTCTGGATGCTGTTAGTGCTTGCGATAGCCTGGGGATTAATGCTTAGAGAGCGAGATGCGTTAGTGATCAGTTTATGGTGGTTCCTGTTGTTGTTAGCAGCCAACCCACAATGGCTGGGGTTGCCTGGCGCAGGGGTGCTAAGCTCTTTCGCTGTACTCATCGGGGCATATATTCCGGCCGGGGTCTTGATTGGTGCTGCTGCCGGTTGGGCCATCCACGAAGTTCAGAAGGCAAAACCAGGTCTACAACCAAAGACGATATCTGCTAAAGCATTAGGCCGGCTGGGGTCTGCGTTATTGGTAATCCTGGTTCTAACCAGCGGTGCGTGGTTTGCACGGGCACAATTACGGCTGACCGACCCACACCAGTTTTCTCTGGCGACACGCGCCGATTTACGGGCGCTCGATTGGATCGAGAAAAACACACGGCCAGAGGCAGGGTTTTTGGTCAACTCTTTCTTCGCCTATGGAGGGAGCCTGATCGCCGGATCGGATGGCGGATGGTGGATACCGCTTTTGACCCGGCGCCAGAGCACACAACCGCCGCTCAATTACGGGGTTGAAGACGGCCCGGTGCCGAATTTTCGTGTCTGGATCAATATACTGCCATGGACGATTATTAACAAGGGTTTGAGCCATCCGGAGTCGTTAGAATTATTAAAAGAGCGAAACATCGGCTATATTTACATCGGCCAGCAACAAGGCAGCGTGGGAACGACCGAACCATTGTTGGACCTGGCGATCCTACAAAACGATCCTAATTTTGAGCAAATCTACCACCAGGACAGGGTGTGGATATTCCAGGTAAAATGAAGCGCTTCACTCTGATCGGACCGGTGTGGCCGTATCGCGGCGGGATTACCCTGCACACTTCCCTGGCTGCCAGAGCCCTGCGAGAGCGCGGCTACCACCTTCAAGTGATCTCATTCCGGCGACAATATCCAGGCTGGCTATATCCGGGAGCGACCGACCAGGATCAAAGCCTGGAGTCAATTAAAACAGATGCCGAATACCTGCTCGATCCGCTCTCCCCAGCAACCTGGAACCATGCAGCGAAAGTGATCGCCGCCAGCAATCCCGATCTGGTAGCGATCCAGTGGTGGACGACTTTCTGGAGCCTGCCATATTCGTTTTTGACCCGCCTGTTGAAGCGAAAAGGTTGCCGGATGGTTTATATCATCCACAATGTGCTGCCACACGAAACGCGTCCTTGGGATCGCTGGTTGGCACGGCTGGCGCTTTCCCCAGCGCAAGCTCACATCGTCCACACCGAAGAAGAGAA
>MGNS01000094.1:0-4445 GCA_001795165.1 Chloroflexi bacterium RBG_16_57_11 | reverse complement strand
TTTCCGAGAACAAAACCAGTCAAACCGATGCACGCCGCCTCCTGAATCTGCCAGAGACCGGACCACTCCTGCTTTTTTTCGGTTTTGTGCGCTCGTATAAGGGCCTTGGGAACCTGTTACAGGCCCTGGGAATTTTACACCTGCAAGGCATGCGTCCCTACCTGGCCATCACAGGCGAGTTCTGGCACGATAAGCAGTCTTACCTGGATCAGATCGCCCAGTTGGACCTGGCCGAACAGGTGCGTATTGAGGATCGCTACCTCCCCAACGAGGAATTAGCATTATGGTTTTCCGCAGCAGATGTTGCAGTAGCACCGTATATTGAAGGCACAACGCAGAGCGCGGTCGCCAGCCTGGTGCTGGGTTTCGGCCTGCCCTTGATCCTGAGCGAGCAGGTAGCTCAGGGAGTGAGCCAGGCAAATCGATCCCGGCTGATCGTGACTCCAACCGGAGATGCCCCGGCCCTGGCGCGGGCGATTGCAGGATTTATTGAAGGAATGACCCGTGAACCGGTCCCTCGCCAGCCAGCAGCGGATGACTGGGGGGCAATGGTGGAGATCCTGAAGGGTCTTACACTGAATTGAAGGTTCGCCACCCACCGGATACGGAATTAGAGGAGTTACATTTTGAGGGCTGAGGTATGCCAAAGGAAGTCAGCCGTCTATCAGGTGATAGGCATATTGGTTTGGCTACCTGAGCCGACTGCTCTCTGTACCGCTACTTCCATTCCCCACTGGCAGGGTCGATTTCTCGCCAAACCCGCCTCTGGTCATCGAATGTAAATACGCGGTTGTTCGGGAAGGAATCCAGCCACTTAAGCCCTCCTCGGCGGTAGTAGACGTAGATGTTATTCTTTGGGTGTGGTGTTTCTTTTAGCCGAATCGGCTCGTACCGGTTGCTCTTTGTCATTGCTATCGCATCCAGCCAGCCTTCTTCTCCATAACTACCTACCATCGGGGCAGGTCCATCGTAATAATAATCAATCACGTTATACATGTACCATGGATCAGACACAATCAGGTCATCTGCCGTGGTGATTTGGTTGAGGGTATCAAACATCGGCTGGTCTAACCAGCGGATATAAGTGGTGTAATAGGGATAGAGGGAAAAGGCATTGAGCGCTAGAATGCCCAACACAAAGGCTGGCCTCCAGCGTGAAAATTTAAGAGAAATGACTGTAGCCATTAGAAAAAGCGGCCAAATAAATATCAACCCCCGCAACAGCCATTGCGGGCGCGGGGAAAGCGGGCTGCCTGCCAGCAAGGCCAGACCTACCGGGATGGCTATACATGCCAGCAACACAATCAGGCTTTTCCTTTGCTCTGCCTGTAATCGTCGATAGCTGCGCACACCGACAAAGACGATTCCCATGTAAAGGAAGAATCCAACAATAGCTAAAATGGTGTTAAACGGCTCGATTGGGAAAGCTAACAGTTGCCCGTTCGCCATAACGGTCAGGGTGCGCATCCCAATCGTGCCTATGGTCAACGTGTTAAGAAATGAGAGTATTGCATTCAGGTCGATCGCGCGTCCAGCAGCTCCCCATGCAAAGGAATTTGCCAAGGATTGATAGGCGATCAATCCACCAGTGAGAGCTAGCGCAACCATCCCGGCGAAGAGGGTTTTCCAGACCCGGTAGATCACCAGACAGATCATTTCGGCCGCCGCGAGTGCCAGACCATAGTAGCTGGTGGTAACCAGTAAAAGCAAGACCAAACCATAGAGCAGATCATTACACCAGCCTGGGTTCCGAAAGCGGTAGTACAACATCCCAACCGAAAGCGTCCCCAAGAATGCCAGCAGAGCATAGGCACGCGCCTCCTGAGAATAGTAAATCAGTACTGAGGACATCGCCGCAAGGAGTGTCGCCACCAAAGCATCGATTTTGTTGAATGATGCCTGCCGCATACTCCAATAAACTACTGGAATTAGCGCCACCCCCAACAGAACCGAGGGCAGACGTAACATAACAATTGAGGCACCTAATAAGGGGATGATGAAATGCATCAAAATATAGTAAAGAGGTGGCGTCGGATCGTGCAGCGAATAAACCAGCATCTCGACCAGGGGATGGCGGCGGGCAAATGCCCAGGTGGCGACCTCATCGCCCCACAATACTGTGTCTAGGCGAATCAGTCTTAATATCAACCCCAGGAGCAAGATAGCCAGCAGGTACCAAAAGGTACGGTTGGGATGATCCTCGAGAGCCCTGTCTTCCGGATTGTTTTCTGAAGAAAGAGTCAACATGCTTTGAATATATTCTCTTCAATATTTTCTAAGATTGGCTTTTAGTACCCACTCCCGAAAGGCAAAGTGCATTTAAGGCCACGATCTTGAATGCTTGAAGAAAAGCCAGGTGGAAGCCGGTAAAAATTATATGTATTCACCTGGTGCTCTGGCTTTAAGGAGTATGTGCCTTCCAATAAATCCTTCAATTGGTTATCTTTGACGACGAGATACTCAATCTCATTTTGCCTCGCGCAAGCATAGACAAGACCCGGGGTTTCCAGGATCAACGAAGGAGCATCTCGTCGATCGAAATCCAGTTCACGATCATACATCAATCGCTTCAAGTCGTTTGCCCCAACATGTATCGCGAGATATTCCCAGTAGGAAACTTCGATAATCGCTGGAACCAAGTTGAGACCTGGACCTGAACTGCGGAGTGCCCGAAGCTGCTGGCCAACTGCCAGACCTTGAGCAGCCGGGTCATTGGTAAACTTATAGGCAGAAAAAACCTGGATGAGCAACGCTAAGGAAATAAGGACAAATATCGATCCTCTTACCCATACCAGCTTATGGATGTAGTCCAGGAGGGCAACCATCAGCGCGCCCAAGAGCGGAAGGAACACGCATAGGAATGGCGTCAAATATCGGATGTAATTTCCCGGTGGTTCCGCCTGCCCACCATGCAACCAAAGGAACATCACCAACGGAATGAGCGTGATGCCAAGGTACCAACGCAAGGCCTGCGATTTCCCATAACGGTAGACACAATGCGCCAGGGCCGGAAACATGAGCAAGATTATCAACCAACCAATGCGCCAGGAAGTGATCAGATAATTGATAAAAGAGCGTTGCGATCCATTCCAGGTCAATTTGTAGGTTCTGATTACCGAGAGGAAGTGGAACGGATCCCCAGTCTGTTGATAGCTTCCTGCCACCCACAAAACTGGGAAGACCATGGGGACTATTGCTGCAACCCAAAGAACGGCTACCCCTTTTAGATTTGTTTGGCGGTGGATAAACCGGTAAATCCCAAGCCAGGCCAGGTATAAGCTGAAGAACAATGAAACCATCCAACCTTCAAAACGAAAGCCATTCGCCAGCCCAAGTAAGACCGCGCTCAGAAAAAGGTAACTGGAGCGACTGCGCTGCAGAAAGACTATAAAAGAAAGCATACACCCCAGAAGGAGCGTCAGGTAGGGGATTTCCACCAGCATTCCTGAGCTAAGCCAGAGATGGGCAGGGTTGAAGGCCAGGAGCAACGCGGCAAAAAGACCAATCCTTCTGTCTTTGAAGAGCTCTTTTCCGAGCCTGTAGATGAGTAGGATAGAAATTGCCCCAAGCAAGATATTTACCGTGCGCGGTACCCATAGTAAGTCCCAGACCAGCCGCAAGGCGCTCCCAACCAGGATCATGTGGAAGGGCAGCCAGGCACCACCATGCCATACAAAATACGGCCGTTGAGCCCATAGACCCGCTGCGACAGCGCGGCCGAAGTCGTCTGCGGTCAGGGACACAAATCCAGCGCGGTAGAGGAGAGCTTGTAACCCTAGCCTGGCACATATAATCATAGCCAATGCCAGCCAGGTTTGCTTGTCATTCGTTCCCATTCCAGCGCGCATCTATGACAAAGAGCCTCTCAATCCGGAAATTTGGCCGTGAATTCGTTTATACCAAGGAATTTTGGTAGGCAACACCAGGTTTTCACCGCATTCCGGCAGTAATTATACAACCAGGGAGTCCATCCTCCGGCAAGAGAATCTTTATAACCCGTTTACTTATCGAAATATCTCAGGCTTCTGAAGATAACCCTGGGTCATTGGAAATTAATGGACGATCCAAAGATAGGGTCAATAGGAATCCTGATGTAGCAACCCATGAACCGGCATACGGGGATTAGCGCGAGGGCAACCCAGAATTAAAGTTATAATTGGCCCGATCAACTCCAACCAATGAGTGTGTGTTGATCGAAGGAGGAAAAATAAATGATCTGGTAGTCGTAGTCAATGAAGATGATCGCGGTCCATTGATGGTGGTGGCGCGGGCGATCACGGATTTTATTCAGGGGATGGACTGTGAGCCGATTTCTCGCCAGCCAGCGACGGATTATTGGGAAGCGATAGTAGGGATCTTAATGCGGCTGGCTATAAGTTAAACGCCTTTTACTAATTAGTTTTTGGTGCAAAACGCGCTCCAAAGCGAACTTACCCACAGGTTTA
>MGNS01000093.1:75749-76472 GCA_001795165.1 Chloroflexi bacterium RBG_16_57_11 | reverse complement strand
AGCCGACGAAAACGGCGACGCCCACCGCGATACTCAGGATTGCGGACAGAGTTCGAGCCGGCCTTCGGATCAGTTCAGCGCCCAGGTACTTTAAATTCATTAAGGTTCTCCTTTAAACATATACCCGGATTAAATTTTCCACGTCTTATGGCATAAGCAGCATAGATACCTATTGTATGAATTAAACGTACACGTAAATATGCTTTCGCCACATTTCTTGTACACTACCTTATTCTATATAAAAAACCGTAACATTTACGGTTTTGATCCTCGTAATTATTACTAAGCGGCGCGATTAACTACTCGAAATGGACGCACTGGAGCACAATTTTGAATGGTAAACCCAATTGAATGCCGAGATGATTATGATGACATCTATCACCAAGTATAAATGACATTCTACCATTTTATTGTGCATTCTTGCGAGTATAACTGATTATTAAACCTATATGCAAAATGCATATATCAGATTAGCTACAGAGGTTGCGATGTGTGGAAATGCTCACGAAGCGATGGAAGGGTGTCAGTGTCGCGGCGGCCGACTGCGAGGTTTTATGCAGCCCCGGTTGTTGCTCCAATTAGCGCAGAAACCCGCCCACGGCTACGAATTATTGGATATCTTCGGACAGTTCGATGAGGAAACGTCGCCAGATCCGGGCAGCTTGTACCGCACCTTACGAGCACTGGAAGAAGAAGGCCTGGTGTCCTCGAATTGGGACACCA
>MGNS01000093.1:70452-75736 GCA_001795165.1 Chloroflexi bacterium RBG_16_57_11 | reverse complement strand
GGCCCGCCGTATCTACTCATTAACCGACCAGGGGATCGAATATCTGCACGCCTGGGCTGTGAACCTGCGAAAAGTCCGCCAAAACCTGGACCGTTTCCTGGCGGAGTATGAAACCTTTTTTATGAATGAAAGGAAAAATGAGCATGTGTCAGCACTATGAAAATCAGCAGCATCAGGGGTGTAATTGCGGAGAAACCGGTTGTGATTGTGGCGAGGGATGCTGCGGAAGTGGCAACCATTTCCAACGCCGCTATCAAACCAAAGCCGAACAAATCGCGGATTTGGAAAGTTATTTGAGCGAATTGAAGCAAGAGGTGCAGGCAGTTGAAGAGCGCCTGGCCGATTTGCGCAAATAGGGGCAAGAACTTTCTCATAAAAGAGTGGTTTTATACATTCTCTGCTGCGCTGCAACGAGAACTGCATTCGTGCGCGGCGCTGTTGATTGGGTAACTCCTTGACCGAAATCCGTCTATTGGCCGTTTTTGCTCATCCGGATGATGAAGTTTTTCGCTGCGGAGGCACATTGGCGCTCCTGGCGCACCGCGGCGTGCACGTCCACGTTTTAACCTTCACACGCGGCCAGGCAGGATCGTGTGGCGATCCGCCATTGTGCACGCCTGAAGAATTGCCCGTGGTGCGAGAAAGTGAACTGCGTTGCGCCTGCGCCGCCCTGAGATTGGAGCCGCCGCGCCTGTTGGATTATGCTGATAGCAGGCTTGCCGATGCCGACCCCGAACAGATCACGGCGCAAATTATGACGATTGTAAACGAAATTCACCCTCAGGTCTTGCTCAGCTTTGGGCCGGACGGGCTATCAGGACACTCAAATCACATCGCCGTCGGGCAATGCGCTGCGCAAGCCTACGCCCGCGCTGTCGAAATTGCTGCGCTCTACACTATAGCCGTTCCGCGCACCCTGGCAAAACAATTGGAGATGCGCCAGGTACGCCCAGTGCCGGACGAGCGAATCAGCCTGCAGGTGGACATTTCTGCAACCTGGGAAGCCAAGCAGGCCGCGATGGCCTGTCACGCCACCCAACGAGCCGCTACACCGCTGATGAACGCGCCGGATGAGCGCCAGCGGTTATTTTTTGGGCGCGAATATTTCGTCTGCGCCGCCTGCCGAAAGCCGGAGCTGGATTTTATGCCGAAAATATTGAAAGAATATTGCCTATGAACGATATCATCCAGGCCAACGGCCTGACCAAAATTTACCCGGCAGGTAAAAACCATTCCCCACTGCGCGCTGTAGATGGGGTAGACTTTACCGTCCGCCAGGGTGAGGTATTTGGCTTTCTCGGCCCGAACGGGGCAGGTAAGACCACCACAATCCGGATGCTCACCGGGCTGACACGTCCCACAATTGGCAGCGCCCGCATCCTGGATTTCGACTTACTCAGCGACCTAACCCGGATCAAAAAACACATTGGCGTTGTCCCAGAGGCTTCTAACTTGTACGACGAACTGACAGCCTTCGACAACCTGGTTTTTAGTATGCAGTTGTATGGCGTGCCGCGTCGTGAATGGAAAGTACGGGCTGAGGAACTTTTATTCCGCTTTCGACTGAGCGAGAAACGGGACACACCCTTTGCCAAGCTCTCACGCGGTATGAAGCGCGCCCTGACCATCGCCGCTGCCTTATCGCACCACCCGCCGCTGGTATTCCTGGACGAACCTACCACCGGCCTGGATGTCATGAGCGCTCGCAGCCTGCGCCAGATGATCGCCGCTTTGCGCGAACAGGACGTGACGGTCTTTCTGACCACACACTACCTTGAAGAAGCCGAGCGCTTATGTGACCGGGTTGCGATCATCGTCAAGGGGCGCGTCGTCGCCCTGGACACAGTGGACAGATTAAAATCCAATGCACAGCAAAAGACTGTGATCGAGGTTACCCTGGCAAATCCAGAGGGCCAGCAGGAGAAGAAGCGAATCGAATGTGACAACGGAGTGGAGGCTGAAATCCAGCACGCCCTGGCTGATGCGAATGGTCAGCGCGTACTGGCAGTTAACACCTTGCGACCCAGCCTGGAGGATGTCTTTATTCAACTGACTGGCCTGAATACAGAAGTCATGTTGGTTGAGAAAGGCGGTAAGGGAGGAGGCGGAAATGCTGGCGGATAATTTGCGTGGAATCTTCTACATTGCATTGAAGGATCTGCGCGCATACTATTTTAAACCGCCCAATATCAGTTGGGGCATTCTGTTTCCATTTGCCTTTGTGCTGGCCTTCGCCATCCGCAACCCAGGCGATACAGGCGATCTGGTGCCTGGCTTGCTTGGCTTGACCCTTCTGTTTGGCACAACCTCGATGGAAGCTATTGTGATCGTCTTCGAACGGCGCATCGGTTCATTGGAGCGATTGATGCTGGCTCCGGTCAGCCTGGCGGCGCTGCTGGGTGGCAAGATGTTAGGTGGCATGTTCTTCGGCCTGACCGTAACCGGCGTAGTTTTGGTCGTCGCTCTTGCCTTCTTTGGCGCGGCTGGGGTAAATTGGCTGCTGCTTATCCTGGCCTTACTGCTTTCAGCAGCAGCATTTTCGGCATTAGGTGCTTTCGTCTCCGTGTCGGTGCGTGAAGTCTTCGAAGCCCAGACGCTGGCGAACTTCATCCGCTTCCCAATGATGTTCTTGGGTGGCGTGTTCGTGCCGGTGGATTCCATGCCGCCCGTCTTACAGGTGATTGCCCGCTTCCTACCGCTGACATATACGGTAGAAGCGTTGCGCGCTGCCCTCAGCGGCGGCTCGTTGGGGGCGGCGGTCATAGATCTGGCTGCCCTGACTGGATTTTCACTGGTCCTCTTCGCACTGGCCGTGCGCGTACTGGCCCGGCGTTCGAGTTAAGGAGTGCATATGTTGATCGAGCAATATGACCTGGAAATTTTCACGCCTCCCTGTGACCCTGGCGCTGAGCGCTTTGCTGCCAAAGCACATCTGACCGTCGACATCTCTTCAATTCTGCCCTATCTAAATGCAACCCTGCGCGGCGCAGTTTACCTCCCAGAGGCACGCGCTCTGACCTGGAAGAAAGGCGGGCATAACATCGCTTTCCATGCCTATGAGATCGCTTCCAGCAACGTCGAAGACCGCACTGAGGCGGTGGAAGAGTTGGAAGGCTTGATTGCTCTTGTCAATCGCACCTGGGAACGGCGGGCGGAGATTCAGCCCGATTTCTCCACCCACCAGCGACCAACCCCCATGACGATTTTCAAGCTGTTGCCGCAGACCAACTGCAAACAGTGCGGCGAGCCGACCTGCTATACTTTTGCGTTGCGACTTTCGACCTCCCAGAAGAAACTGGCCGATTGCCCGCCACTATTAGAGCCGCAATACGCGCAAAAACGCCTCGCGCTGGAGGAGATCATCATCGATGCACCGGCGATTGGATAAATAATTCTCAAAGCTCGTTCCCCTTGACAAACGCAGGCTTTATCGTATAATTACGATTATATCGTAATTATACGATAAAGCCTATCCTATGATCCAGACCAAAATCCCCCTTGTCTCCAGCGATAAGCTGCGCCTGGCAAAGATGCTCAAGGCGCTGGGCAACCCAATTCGCTTCCAGATCGTCGAGACGCTGGCCGAGCGCCAGATGTGCATCACCAGCGAGATCGTCGAGACCACCCCGCTGGCGCAATCGACCGTCAGCCAGCACCTCAAGGTGCTCAAGGAAGCCGGGTTGATCCATGGCGAGATCGAAGGGCCTGCCACCTGCTACTGCCTGAATCCGGAATCCTTCCGCTGGCTCAAGGATCAGATCGGCAACTGGCTTCCATCCTGTTGTCCGGTCGAGGACGAATGAAATAGGCCCATAAGGCAAAATTTTTTTATCTTCAATAATCGTAAAAATACGATGATACCTTCCAAGGAGAAAATATCATGACGATGACCTCAGTCTCCGCACAATATTTCGACCAGGTCGCCAGCCAGTGGGACCAGCTACGCTCCGGCTATTTCACTGAAGCGGTGCGCAAGGCCGCCATCGAAAAAGCCTATCTGCGCTCGGACATGGATGTCGCCGATGTGGGCGCGGGCACAGGCTTTATGGCGGCTGGGCTGGCCCCGCTGGTGCGTAAAGTATACGCCTTCGATGGCTCGCCAGCCATGCTTGAGGTGGCGCGCCAGAACCTGAAGGAATTCGATAACATCATTTTCCAGGAGTCCGAAGGGCTGTCGCTACCTCTGCCGGACGCCAGCCTGGACGCGGTCTTTGCCAATATGTACCTGCACCACTGCGAGGATCCCCTTGCTGCGATCACCGAGATGTCGCGCCTTCTCCGCCCCGGCGGGCGGCTGGTGATCACTGACATGGATGCACATAACCACGAATGGATGCGCGAAGAAATGGCTGATGTCTGGCTGGGCTTCGAGCGCTCGCAGGTGCGCTTCTGGCTCGAGCAATCCGGGCTGGTGAACACCATCCTCGATCGCAGCGGCGAATCTTGTTGCGCCGAATCGGAAAATGTGACCACCCCCGCCGAGCAGCGACTTGCCCAAATCGGCGTGTTCGCCGCCGTGGGGACCAAGCGGCTGCGCGGGGCGCAGGAAGCCGTCCGTGAACATTACGGCGCTATTGCCGAACAGGGCGGCGGTTGCTGCAGTCCGGAAGCCGGCTTATCTCCCAGTTGCTGTGGCGGCAACACCGAACAGCTCATTTCCCTGGATGATCTTTCAGGCAGCGCGAATGCGTTTAACGTGGGTTACACACCACAAGAGATCGCTGAAATACCCACCGAGGCGGCAGAGATCTCGCTCGGCTGTGGCAATCCGACCGCATTCGCCGCTATGCAGCCCGGCCAGGTGGTGCTGGACATCGGCAGCGGCGGCGGGATCGACGTCTTCCTGGCCTCTCAGAAGGTCGGCCCGGATGGAAAAGCCATTGGCGTAGATATGACCCATTCAATGCTTGAGCGGGCGCGGCGCACGGCCGAAAAGAACGGGCTGACCAACGTCGAGTTCCGCCAGGGTTACGCCGACACCCTCCCGGTGGATGACGCCAGCGTGGATTGGATCATCTCGAATTGCGTAATCAACCTGACCGAAGATAAGGGCAAGGTATTTCGTGAAGCATACCGTGCGCTGAAAGACGGTGGGCGGCTCGAAGTCAGCGATGTGGTGACCTCCGGATCGCTGTCGGCTGCCGGGCGGCAGTCGGCGGAGCAATGGGGCGGCTGCGTCTTCGGCGCGCTGCCCGAGGGTGAATACCTGGATTTGATCGCCCAGGCCGGCTTCAGCGAGGTGCGGAGCCGGCGCAGCGAACAGGCTGGCTGGGTGGATGGCGCG
>MGNS01000093.1:66883-70443 GCA_001795165.1 Chloroflexi bacterium RBG_16_57_11 | reverse complement strand
AGTGTCGGCAAGGAAGCACGTCGAGCCATGAAGAAGAGAGTCTTATTCCTGTGCACCGGCAATTCCTGTCGCTCGCAGATGGCAGAAGCGATTGTCAATGCCCACCTGGGAGACCAATGGCAGGCGGTGAGCGCCGGAACCAGGCCCGCCGGTTACGTTCACCCACTAGCGATCCAGGTCCTGCAGGAGATTGGCATCCAGCACCAGGGGCAGTCGAAGCTGGCGGATGAGTATCGCCGTCTGCCGCTGGATCTGGTCGTCACCGTGTGCGATTCGGCGGCCGAGGAATGTCCGGTCTGGCTGGGCTCCGGCAAGCGCCTCCACCTCTCCTTCGAAGACCCCGCCAAAGCTACCGGAAGCGAAGCCGAGATATTGGCCGCATTTCGTACAGTGCGCGACCAGATCGCCGTGCAAATTCCGGCATTACTGCGCCAATACGACCCATAATCATCCTTGACAATTCCGACTATTGATATTATAGTTAAGCCAGGTTAATGATTTAGCTGACTTAATTATGTCTTCCGATCCGTTTACCGATGTCCTCCGCCGATGGGCGGAGGTCTTTATGCACCGCTCGATGCGCGACTTGCACCAGTTCACCCGGAAGTCCGGTCTGTCCATGTCGCAATTGAACGCCCTGTTCTACATTTACCACGGTGGAGCATGCGGGGTTTCGGACATGGGCGAGCACCTGGGTGTGACCAGCGCTGCCTCAAGCCAGATGATCGACCGTCTGGTGCAGCTCGATCTGCTGCAGCGCTCCGAAGATCCGCTCGACCGGCGCAATAAAAGCCTGGCCCTGACAGACAAGGGGCGTGCGTTAATCGTGGAAAGCATCGAAGCGCGCCGCCGCTGGCTTCAAGACCTGACTACCACGCTGACCCCTGAACAGCAAGAGGCGATCGCCAGCGCGCTGACCACCCTCACCCAGGCCGCCCAACGGTTGGAAGTGTAACTCAAGAAAGGAATCCTGCCTCGCAAGGCAGATGTACATCGATGGCCTCATCGTCGAGATCTACATCGTTTAGAAAAGGCCGCGGCTCAGCTTCCCTGAAACGGACCTTCAGTTATCTTGGCCATTATCGCCGCCAGGCCCTCTTGCCTTACATTTTCCTGATCATCGCTACCTTGTCACAATTAGCCGTGCCGCGCATGGTGGGGAACATCATCGACGCGGTATCACAGGGGGTACTGGCGCAAAACGTGCTAGCGGCATTGGAGAAAATCCCGGCCGCCATGCTGCCCCAGGCGTTGCCCAAGATCCTGGATGCGTTCGGTTATCCCTCCGGTTGGACGGTCGAACAGCTTCAGGCAGCGCTGATATTCCAGGGCTCCAGCGCCCCCCGGGCGCTGGTGACCGCCAGCCTGGCGATCGTCGTCTTTGCCGCTTTGCGCGGTCTGTTCGCCTTCTTACAGGTTTACTGGTCGGAGCGCAACTCGCAAAGCGTGGCTTTTGACCTGCGCAACGACCTGTTCGCCAAAGTACACAAGCTCTCGTTTTCGTACCATGATCGCAACCAGACCGGGCAGTTGATGGTGCGCGCCACCGATGATGTTGAAAAAGTGCGCCTGTTTATCGGTCAGGGTTTGTTGCAGCTGGTTGGCGCACTCGTCCTGCTGGCGGGCACGTTGTTCATCCTCATGACTACCAACATGCGCCTGACACTGGTCGTCCTTCCGATCTTGCCTGCAGCAATGATCGTTTTCATGATCTTTGGCGCGATCAGCCAGCCGCTTTTCACCCGGTTACAGATCAGGTTGTCAGCGATGAACACCATTCTCCAGGAAAACCTGGCCGGGATCAAGCTGGTCAAAGCCTTCACCCGCGAGAAAAGCGAGCAAGCCAAGTTCGAGCGATCCGCCAGCTCGGTGATGGAGCAGCAAATCACGATCACGCGCATATTCGCGTTCCTCTTTCCGCTGGTGTTCATGATCGCTAACCTGGGCCAGGCCGCCACCCTGTATTTTGGCGGCCGCCAGATCATCCTCGGCACCATGACGCTGGGCGAATGGCAGGAATTCAGCCTGTACCTGATATATATCTTCATGCCGCTGGCGCAGTTCGGTTTTATCATCACCCAGCTCGGCCAGGCGTCCGCCTCCGCCGACCGCGTATTCGAAATCCTGGATGCGCGCAGCGAGATCACCGATCAGCCAGAGGCTGTTCCGTTGCCATCCGTGAAGGGGGGCGTGGCTTTCGAAAATGTCACCTTCCGATATTTCAGCAGCACCGATCCTGTGCTAAAGAACGTGAGCTTTGTTGCCGAGCCAGGCCAGACCATCGCCTTGCTGGGCGCTACCGGCTCGGGCAAAACCACGATCATAAATCTGATCCCTCGCTTCTACGATCCAAGCGAAGGCCGCCTCACCATCGACGGGCACGATCTGCGAGAGGTCACGCTGGATTCACTACGCTCACAGATCGGCATCGTCTTGCAGGAGACCACCCTCTTTTCCGGCACGATTCGCGAGAATATTGCTTTTGGGCGAACGGACGCCACACTGGAGGAGGTGATTTCGGCTGCCAAAGCCGCTGCGGCGCACGAATTCATCCTGTCCTTCCCCGAAGGATACGACACACCGGTCGGAGAGCGTGGCGCCACCCTGAGCGGTGGGCAGAAACAACGCCTCGCGATTGCCCGCGCCCTGCTGCTCGACCCGCGCATCCTGATCCTGGACGATTCGACCAGCAGTGTAGACCTGACAACCGAAGTTCATATCCAGCGCGCCCTGGATCGACTGATGGAGGGGCGCACCAGCTTTGTGATTGCCCAGCGCATCAGCACTGTGATTAACGCCGACCAGATCCTGGTGCTGGACAAAGGCCAGATTTCCGCCCGCGGCACCCATGAAGAACTATTAGAGACCAGCGAGCTGTACGCCGAGATCTACTGCTCGCAATTGGTCGACGACGCCGCGATGGGCGATGCCGACGAAGGCACGACCGAGCCGATCGATGCAGCCTTCGCGGATTGAGACCTTTACCTTGATTTGAGGTGAATTTATGTTTGGTGGACAAGACGGCCTACGCCGCATCATGAGTCAGGATACGATCAAGCCCAACAATCTGGGCGAGACGCTGAGGCGCTTCGCGGGTTATTTCAAGCCTTTTTGGCTGGTGCTGCTGCTGGTGGCGTTCCTGATTGTCCTGGCTACCTGGACACAGGTCACCGTGCCGGTATTAATCGGCCAGGCAGTGGATTGCTACATCACACCAGCTGCCTCCCAGGTCTTTGGCAGCACCTCCGGCGCCTCAGCCAGTAGCTCCTCGGGCAGCACCTGCTGGCTTTCCGAAAACGGCTCCCCCCAGGGCATGACGCAAGCGATGATGCGCTCGGCGCTTGGCTTCATCGGATTTCCACCTCCTTCCATTACCAATACGACGGCTGAGCGGATGGCGGGGTTAGCAGGGGTAATCTTGCTGATCGTGATCCTGTTTGTGCTTGGCTCGATCTTAACCGGCCTGACCTTTTATTGGATGACCTGGGCAGGGGCTCGTGTCCTGCGGACCATGCGGCAGGACGTCTTTCGCCAACTACATCGATTGTCGTTGAGTTACT
>MGNS01000093.1:65328-66868 GCA_001795165.1 Chloroflexi bacterium RBG_16_57_11 | reverse complement strand
GACCTGATGAGCCGCATCACCAATGACTCCGAGACGATCCAGCAAGCCTTCAGCTTCGCCCTGGTCAACGTGCTCAGCGGTTTGTTGTTGCTCTTCGGGATTGCTTTCAATATGATCCGGCTAAACCCGCCGCTGGCCCTGGTCAGCCTGGCAGTGGTGCCTATCATGGTGGTAGCGACCCTGTGGTTTTCCGGCCAGGCACGGCGCGCCTTCCGCCGAACGCGCCTGGAGATGGGCAGCGTCAACGCGGAATTGCAGGAAAGCATTGCCGCGGTTCGGGAAGTTCAGGCGTTCAACCGAGCCGATGAAAACATCGAAAATTTCCGGGCGGTCAACGCCGCTAACCGGGATGCCAATATCCGCGCCGTAGCTTTCACCAGCGCCCTGGCGCCCAGCCTGGAGGCGCTGGGGTACCTGGCGCTGGCGATCGTCGCTGCCGTGGGTGGCTTTGCCTTGCTCGGGGACCAATCGTTGATGGGAACGACCATTTCCCTGGGGCTCGTGATTACGTTTCTGACCTACGTACAACGCTTCAACCAGCCTATTCAGCAAATAGCGGTGCTCTGGACCAACCTGCAAAGCGCGGTGGCAGGGGGCGAGCGCATCTTCAATTTACTGGATGTCGAGCCGGCAATCCTGGATATGCCTGGCGCCCGAGAGATGCCCTCTATCCAGGGGGCGGTAGAATTCCAGAACGTCTCGGCTGCCTACAAAGTCGGCGTCCCGGTTCTGGATCGGGTAAGTTTTACCGCCCAGCCGGGCCAGACGATCGCAATCGTTGGTCCCACCGGTGCAGGTAAGACCACCATTATCAACCTGATCCCCCGATTCTACGATGTGACCGGCGGGACGGTAATGATCGACGGCCTGGATGTTCGTTATGTTACAAGCGAATCCCTGCGCCGCCAGATCGGCATTGTCCTACAAGACACCTTCCTGTTCAGCACGACCGTCATGGAGAACATCCGCTTTGGGCGACTGGATGCCAGCGATGAAGAGGTGATCGCTGCGGCAAAGCTGGCCTATGCAGATGCGTTCATCGATCGCCTCGCGGATGGCTACCAGACCGTGCTGGGCGAGCGTGGCAGCGGGCTGAGCCAGGGACAGCGCCAGCTGCTCGCCATCGCCCGTGCTGCGCTGGCCGATCCGCGCATCCTGATCCTGGATGAAGCCACCTCCAGTGTGGACACACGCACCGAGCGCCAGATCCAGAAGGCTCTGGAAAGGCTACTCGCCGGGCGCACCAGCTTCGTGATTGCCCACCGCCTGAGCACCATCCGCAACGCAAGCCAGGTCCTGGTGCTGGATAAAGGTCAGATCATCGAACGCGGGACGCACAGTGAGCTACTGGCGCGCAAGGGGTTCTATTACGACCTGTATATGAGCCAGTTCCGCCGAGAGGAGCAGTTAGGCCTCAGCAGTGACGATGGACGCCGCTCGCCTCATGTCCCTGGAGCGGCGCAATTTGCCAGCAGCTAGCCAGAAAAATTGTCGCGAGCCTAACTGTCCTTTTGCAAGGCTTCTTTCCTGAGACGGCGCA
>MGNS01000093.1:56249-65305 GCA_001795165.1 Chloroflexi bacterium RBG_16_57_11 | reverse complement strand
CAAGTACGTCATGTAATACTGCATGATCGTCTCCAGCTCCCGGTTGAGCTCCGGGTCGAGCCTGGCACGCCTGGCCTCAGCAAAGCTGCTGCGCTGAAAATGGCGCAAGTGTTTCAATGCGTTCAGTGAGATCGGTTGCGCGCCTTCCATATGCGATCCGCAGCGCGGGCATAGCGCCCCGCCGAGTATTGCCGAGAAATACTGGTCTTCCGGGCGGATTTCCGAGCCACAATGAACGCAGTGGAATAACTGGGGGCGGAACCCGACCAGATCGAGCAGACGAATCTCATAATAGCGCAGGACCAAATCACGCTCTTCGAGCTCGCACAGCCGGGAAAGCGTTTCAACCAACAGGCGATACAACTCCCGGTTTTCGCCTTCCTCATAAGTGAAGCGATCCAGCAGCTCTACCACGTACGAAGCATAGGTCGCACCGGATAGGTCTTCGTGTAGTGGCAGATAGGGGTCCAGCGTTTCTACCTGGGTGATCAGGGGTATGTCGCGCCCACGCGCCAGGAGCAGATTCACGCGCGTGAACGGCTCCAGGTGACCCGCCTTACGCGAGCGCAGCTTGCGCACACCTTTAGCCAGCGCCCGTAATTTACCCATCTCAAGCGTGAAAAGCCCGAGGAGGCGATCCGCTTCCCCCCAATCGTTGTGACGCAGCACCACTGCCTCCAGACGAAAAGAGTGCAACCGGCGATTAGCTGGTTCGTTTAAGGTCATGAAGTGATTATATCAAAGTAGATAATGGCCCAGGCGGCCTGGGCGGCCTAACGATCGTTGACGCTGGTGTGGTTTTCACCAGAATGGTTGTTGACGCGTACCGTCGCTTCTGGTAAAATCATGCCCGCCTGGGGCGTAGTACCCTTCGCCCCAGGCGATGCTGCGTATGCAAGAGCTGCGCATACAGCACACTATATCCAACCTGTTGAAAGGGCTTGACGAAAATGAAGGTGCTTTTAATCAAAGACGTTTACAAATTGGGACGCGCCGGCGACGTTAAAAAAGTTGCGGATGGGTATGGTCGCAATTTCCTGCTGCCACAGGGGCTGGCCGTCCTGGCTACCCCGGGTGCCATGGCGCAGGCCGAGCACATCCGCTCCCAGGCCAACACCAAACGTGCCGTGCTGAACAATGAGCTCGGCGGTGTGGCTGAAATCCTGTCCAAGCTGACTTTGGCTTTCCCAATGAAAGCCGGTGAGACCGGAAAGCTGTATGGCTCGATCACACCCCTGATGATTTCAGAAGCGATCAAGAAGCAAAGCGGCGTTGAAGTCCAGCGCCGGCAGATGGACATCGAACCCATCCGCGCCCTGGGCACGTACAAGGTCCACGTCCGCTTGACCGTCGACTTAATCCCGGAAATCACGGTGATCGTACATCGCGAAGGCGAGACGATCGAGCTGCCCCGGGAAGAACTGCCAGAGGAGCCGGTTGAAGCTGCCGAAGTCGCAACAGAATCAGAAGAATAGGATCCGTCCGGCAATTCATAGCGCCGGCCTGATCGCAATCGAGGCGGTGTCGTGAGGAGCCTGATCACGTACGGCTCCTTCAGCTGCATACATTGTGATCTTGCCGGCTGTCACCATCAACCATGACCACAACAGTCGGCCAGGAGCTTCAGCAGGCGCGCGAAGAGCGCTCTCTCTCGATCGACCAGGCCGCTGCTGCCACACGCATTCGCCCACACTATATACGGGCTTTAGAGTCGGGGGATTTTGACGCATTGCCTTCTGTGGCTCAGGCACGCGGTTTTTTGCGCGCCTACGCCAGCTATCTGGGCGTGGATCCCGATCCACTATTGCGCTTATTGGAGAGCCAGGAATCTACCCCGCCATCCCCTTTACCGGCTCCAGCCTCGGATAGCGACGCTGGAACCGAGATCCCCCAGGAAGCCTCGGCAATCTTTGTGGAAGTTGGCGAGCGACTTAAGCGCCAGCGGGAGTTATTAGGGCTTTCCCTGGATGATGTTGAGCGCCATACCTATCTACGGCTGCATTACCTGCTCGCTTTGGAGGCCGGCAATCTGGACGGCTTACCGTCACCGGTACAGGGCCGTGGAATGCTGAACAACTACGCCACATTTTTAGGGCTGGATCCCGATACATTGCTGTTGCGCTTTGCCGAAGGATTGCAGCTTCGCCTGGCAGCGCGCCAGGCCGCTCAGCCGCAGCCTCGTTCGGCTGCCCGGAGCCGCCAGTTTGTCTGGCCTGCACCGCTCAAGCGCATCTTTTCGGGCGACGTTTTGATCGGCGGCGGCCTGGCTGTTTTTTTGATTGTGTTCATCTTTTGGGGCGCTATCCGTATCTTCGCGACGTTAAGCCGGACCGACATCACTCCAACCGCCCCATCCATTGCCGAGGTCCTTTTAGCCACTTCCACCCCCACTCCGACTGAAACGCCACAGCCGGTGACACCCACGGCCCCGCCTCCGCTGGAGGTTTTTCCTACCCAGGCTCTGGTGACCGATGCAGAGACCGGTGCAATGATCTCCCCACAGCCCATCAGTGGCGTGCAGGTGTACGTGAATGTGCGCCAGCGCGCCTGGATGCGTGCGCTCGTCGATGGGGTGATAGAATTCGAAGGGCGAGTCGTCCCGGGAAGCGCTTATCCATTTGCCGGAGAAGACAGCGTGGAAATCCAGACCGGCAACGCCGCGGCTTTGCAGGTGTTGGTCAACGGTGTGGATTTTGGCCTGCTTGGAGCTACAGGACAGGTGGTCGATCGCATTTTTTCCGTCCTGGGTGAAATTACTGCCACCCCCACCATTACGCCGACCTCCAGCCCCACGCTGCCTGCCACGACGACCTCACTCCCTTCACCGACTCAACCTGTCCAGGTCACTGCGCCGGCTTTACCCTGATTATCAAAAGAACGATTTAGAGGTATGTTGTGAATCCAAAGTCATTCCATCTGATCTCGCTCGGCTGCGCAAAGAATACCGTTGATTCCAGCTCCATGGCGCAACTCTTATCACGGTCCGGCTACCGCCCGACCGATAACCCAAATCGGGCCGGCGTTTTAATCGTGAACACCTGTGGTTTCATCGGTCCAGCCCGGCAGGAATCGCTGCAGGTCCTGGAAGAGCTGGCGATCCACAAACGCAAAGGCCAGCTCCTGATTGCGGCAGGCTGCCTGACCCAACGCTACGGCGCAGAGGTCGCCCGCCAGGTGCCTGGACTGGATGGCATCCTGGGCACACGCCGCTGGATGGATATCGTCCAGGTGGTCCAGGAATTGCGCCTCACGGGTCATCCCCAGCCGCTTTACCACCTGCCCGACACACCGACAGTAGGGGGTGACGAGCATGGCGCTCAGCGTGTCGCCAAGCAGGGTGGTAGCGCCTATCTCAAAATTGCCGATGGATGTCGTCGCCCTTGCGCGTTCTGCGCTATCCCACTGATCAAAGGCACCGCGGTCAGCCGGCCAGTGGAGGCGATCCTTGAGGAAGCTGTCTCAATGCAATCGCTGGGGGTGCGCGAGTTGAATCTCATCGCCCAGGATACAACCGACTACGGTCATGACCTGGGGATGAGAGATGGTCTGGCTGTGCTGCTGGAGCGAATGGTTCAGGCTGCTCCGGAGATCGATTGGATACGCATCCTGTACGCCTATCCGGGTTACGTAAGCGACCGCTTGATCGAGGTGATGGCGGAACATCCACAAATCGTTCCCTATCTGGATATGCCACTCCAGCATGCGCATCCGGCGACCTTGCGGCGGATGCGCCGTCCAGCGAACATCGATTGGGTGTACCGGACTCTGGAAAAGATGCGCCGGGCCTTGCCCGATCTGGCCCTGCGCACGACGTTCATTGTCGGTTACCCCGGCGAGGATGAGCATGAATTCCAAACCCTGCTCGACTTCATCCGCGAAATCCGCTTCGATCGCCTCGGCGCCTTCCAGTTCTCCTTCGAGCCTGGCACAACCAGCGAGCCGCTCGGTGATCCGATTCCTGCACAGGTCAAGCAAGCGCGTTACGACCAGTTGATGGAGCTGCAAGCTGCGATCTCGCTGGAGAAAAACCAGTCTTTCGTCGGCAAGACCCTGGACGTCCTGACCGAAGGCCAGGGGGATGGCATCACCCTGGGTCGTACCTACCGCGATGCACCAGAGATTGATGGCATGGTCATCATCGAAGATGAGCTGCCGGTTGGGGAAATCGTGCTCGTTCGCATCACAGGCGCCCTGACTTATGACCTGAGTGGAATGGTAGCGACGAACCGGGTTATCCTGGCTGAACCATAAAACTTTATTCTTCAGGAAGAATATTCATGCTCGATCTTGATCATCCGGAAATTCAATTTGCCCTCAATGTAACACGACGGGCCTCCCTTTTGGTCCGCCAGGTGCAGGCAGAGCTGGTCACACCTGCCCTGACAAAAGACGATCGCTCGCCGGTTACCGTAGCAGATTACGCCGCTCAGGCGCTGGTAGGCCGTTTACTGGCTCAATCCTTCCCGCAAGACTGGCTGGTTGCCGAAGAAGATTCGTCCGCCTTGCGCACCCCAGAAGGGAGACAGGCCTTGCAGCAAGTCACTCAATTTGTACGCCGGAACCTGCCAGATGCGACGCCTGAAATGGTGTGCGCCTGGATCGATCACCGGCGCACCGATGCGGCGCCGCGATTCTGGACGCTGGATCCGATCGACGGCACCAAAGGCTTCTTGCGCGGCGACCAATACGCCATCGTCCTGGCCCTGGTGGTGGACGGTCACGTCCAAATCGGCGTGCTGGGTTGCCCAAACCTGACCAGGGCAAAGCAGCCCGATCTAAACGGCCCGGGGTCCCTGGTGATCGCCGTGCGTGAGGCTGGCGCCTGGACGACCTCGCTGGCCTCACCGGGAGACTTTCAGCAATTACAGGTGTCAACGCAAGCTGACCCAGCGCAAGCCCGTCTTTTGCGCTCATTCGAGTCTGGTCACACCAACGTCAGCCAGATCGATACCTTTGCCCAGGCCCTGGGTATTCAGACTGAGCCGGTCTTGATGGACAGCCAGGCCAAGTATGCCGTCCTTGCGGCCGGAAAAGGCGATCTGATGTTGCGGCTGATTTCGGCTTCTCAGCCCAACTATCGGGAAAAAATTTGGGACCAGGCCGCGGGCTCGCTGGTGCTGGAAGAAGCCGGTGGACAGATTACCGATCTGGATGGCAAGCCTCTAGATTTCACCACAGGTCGCTCACTGAGGGAAAATCGCGGCATACTGGCCTCCAATCGCCTGTTGCACGCCGCGGCATTGAGCGCGCTGCGGCAGATCGGCGCTTGAAATTATCCAGCACCTCAGCGCTCTCTGGGGACTTTGATGACTCGCTCCGATCGCCTCGCCGTCCTGCTCAGCCTGTTGGCCGTCCTGGCGGCCTATTGGGTGCATGACCGTATCTTTGAGCGCATGGCGCACATTGAAGATGAAATGGCCTATGTCTGGCAGGCTCAGGCCATCGCCGGCGGCCACCTGACGGTGGCCTCTCCCCCAATCCCCAAAAGTTTCCTGATCCCCTTTGTCGTCGATTATGCTGGCCAGCGCTTCGGAAAATATCCGCTGGGCTGGCCTGCCACCTTGGCCCTGGGCGAGTTTTTCGGAGTTCGCTATCTGGTCAATCCGTTGCTGGCTGGCTTCGCTGTGTGGTTGACTTACCTGCTGGGAAAACGACTCTTCGGCCAGACAGTCGGCCTGCTGGCTGCCTTGTTGACCCTGACCTCGCCTTTCTTCCTAATTAACTCGGGCTCCCTGTTGTCACATCCTCTGGGTCTGGTATTGAGCGCCATGTTTGCCCTGGCGTGGCTGGATGCGTTTTGCCGCCGGGATCCTCCGCGCCCCTGGCTTGCCACCCTGGCTGCTGCCGCCTCTTTAGGTTTGCTGGTCTTGTCGCGCCCCTTGACCGCGGTCAGCGTCGCCGTGCCGTTTGGCTTGCACGGTTTGTATCTGTTGCTGCGCGGCGATCCAGCCACGCGCCGAAGGTTGATTGCCCTGGGTGCAATCGTCTTGGGGATGTCCTCGCTGTATTTTCTGTGGCAGTATGCGGTCACCGGCGATCCGCTGCTCAACCCGTATACCTTGTGGTGGTCTTATGACAAGATTGGTTTTGGTCCTGGCTATGGCCATACTCCGCAAGGACATACCCTCAGGCAGGCCTGGATCAATACCCGCTTTAGTGCCTACGTCGGGCGTTATGACCTGTTCGGCTGGCCTAATTTTTCCTGGATCTTCTTACCCTTCGGATTGATTGCCGTGCTGCGTGACCGCAACTGGCGCGCCTTGTTACCGGTCAGTGTATTTCCGAGCATGTTCGTGTTTTATTTGGCCTATTGGATTGGCTCATCTTTGTACGGACCACGCTATTATTATGAGGCGCTGTATAGCCTTACACTGCTCAGTGGGGCCGGGATTGCCTTGCTGGCCGGCTGGCCCACACGCCCAGAAGCGCCTTTCCCCAACTATCGAGGCTGGCGGCGCGTTCAACCTCTCGTCGTAACAGCCTTCGTCGCCTTGCTGCTGGCAACCAACCTGCTGTTCTACACGCCTGTACGCCTGGCCAGCATGGTTGGGCTGTATGGTGTACAGCGTTCTCATCTGGAGCCTTTCCTCACTCCCGAGGCCCAAAAGCTTGCACCGGCGTTAATCATCGTCCACACCAAAAGTATGTGGATTGAGTATGGCACGTTGCTCGAGCTGCAAGATCCTTTTCTGAACACCCCGTTTATATTTGTCATCTCGCGTGGCGCTATTGCAGACGCTCAAATCGCAAGTCACTTCCCCAAACGCTTCATCTATCATTATTATCCCGCGGATGATCCTTTCACCTTCTACAAAGCACCTCGCCCGAAGCGTACACCATAAAATCCGGCGCTAAACTTGCACCGACACTTCTGATGAGTCTGCGCACGTCAAATTGACTTTCCTGTCCGAACAGGATAAACTATCGAAAAGTGTTTGTGCAGATTTAGATAAATGAAATTCGCATCAGATTCGTGAATATGAGCTTACCTGGACCAGATAGCGCGGAGATGGAGCCCCGCCAGAACCTCAGGCTGGTGGCTCTCAAGGCACGCCTTTCTGGTTTGCAGTTTAAGCTGATCGTCCCGTATGTGCTGCTCACACTCATAATTGCCGGCATTGGCATCTTTGTGATCACTCGCCTGGTTACATCTTCCATTCGCGAGCGCTTTGTCAACCAGCTATATGAATCGGCCCGTGTGACTTCGGATGCCATCGTTCGACACGAAAGGCTTATGCTAGAAATTTTACGCCAGGCGGCCTTTACCGAAGGCGTCACCGAGGCGATTATGGCCAAAGACCCTGCCCGACTGGAGGAGCTGCTCGCTCCAGTTGCGGCTGTCCGAGGGGATATCGACTCGATCACGATCTTTGATGCGCGCGGCGTCGAGCTGCTCACCCTGGGGAAGGATCCCAATTCGCACCAGCTGCTAAAAAATCAAGGCGGCGACTTCTCTACTCTGGAATTGACGCAGAATATCCTGGCTGGCACCTCCGATGCACAAGGCGATAAATACGTCGGACTCCTGACAACCAGCTACGGCGCCACCCTGGTGACGGGTGCGCCGGTATATGGCCCAGCGGGGGATGTCGTAGGCGGCGTCATGGTCGGGAGCCAATTGCAGAAGCTGCTCAACGGCATCAAAGCTCAGGACCTGGCTCTGTCTGACCTGGTGGTATTCGATCCGCAGCGACAGAGCATTATCGCTACCACTTTGGTCACGCCGGACGAAGGTTTCGAGCCGCTCATTGACGAGGTTAAACAGATATCCGGAGCTGAGCTGGATAAATCTCATCCGCTCGAGTTGTATAACCGGGACTTCCAGATGACCTTAACCGAGCTCATGCTGCGGCAAGACCAGCTGGGCTGGCTGGGAGTTATCTTACCCAGTAGTTATGTGGTCTCAGCTGAAGCTACCAGCCGAAACGTATTCGTCCTGATCTTTGCGATCGGCACAGTGGCAATCGTCATGGTCGGCTATCTGATTTCCCAGAGTATTGCCAGGCCCATCCTGAAATTGCGCTCGCTGACGCAGGCGGTAGCCTCGGGTGATCTAAACCAGGCCAGTGGCCTCAATCGATCCGATGAGATTGGTGAGCTGGCAGATACGTTCGATGTCATGACGTCAAAGCTGCGCGAGCGGACCGCAGAGGCGGATCGCCTGTACGAAGAAGCGATCCAGCGTAACATAGAGCTGGCAGAGATCAACGAACGCTTACGCTCCACCCAGCTGCAATTGATCCAATCTGAAAAGCTCGCCGCGATTGGCCAATTGACTGCCGGTATTGTCCATGATGTAAAGAATCCGCTTACGGTGATCAAAGGCGTGGCGGAGCTGTTGCTTTATGAAGATCAGCTGGACCCGGAAGTTAAATCGGAGGTCTCGCTAATCCGTGAAAGCGCGTTGAAAGCCAATAATATTGTCTCCGATCTGTTGAAATTTTCGCGCCAGTCTAAACCCGAGATGGGCGAGCAGGATATTTGTGAAACGATCGGGATCGCTTTGAGGCTGATGGCTTACCCGATTCGCAAAGCGCACGCCCAGGTGGTCAAAGAGCTTCCCGATCAGCCTGTGATGATGACCTACGATGCCCAACAAATCGAGCAAGTCCTGGTGAATATTATTACCAACGCGGTCCAGGCAATGCCAGAAGGTGGGACATTAAAGATAAAACTGAGCCAGTCGGATAACCACGCCGAAATTGCCATCCAGGACAGCGGGATGGGCATCCTTCCCGAACACTTGACCCGCATATTTGATCCCTTCTTTACCACTAAGGTGGATGGTGAAGGAACCGGTCTGGGCCTGTCGGTCAGTTATGGAATCATTTCTAACCACTCTGGTAGAATCGATGTAGAGAGTGTAGTTGGTCAGGGGAGCACTTTCACGATCATCCTCCCCATGCAGCATCCAGAGTTGACGGAAGCGCAATCTTGATGAGGCACACCGTGTGAATTCGCCTAAGAAGCAAACGGATAACCTGTGGGTGCTCTGGCTGGTTGTCGCACTTCTGGTTATCATAACGCTGTTTTGTTTCGGTCAGTTGGCTTTAATG
>MGNS01000093.1:45905-56236 GCA_001795165.1 Chloroflexi bacterium RBG_16_57_11 | reverse complement strand
TTGAAGCTGGAGATTTGCGTTCCGGGCTCAAGGCGGACTACAGCCTGTGGCCGCCCCTTTCCTTCAAGCCTCTGGAACCGGCCCTTATTGAAGAGCTGATCGAGGAAAATCCGGCCCTGCCCACTCAAATGGTGGTCATCGGCGCGTATTGGTCCAGCACGGGTATACCGAATACACCCACCCTGACGCCGAGCGCCACACCGACGACCTCACCGACAGCCTCACCGACTGCGACGGCACTAACTGTGCGGCCGGCAGCAACACGAAGGCCATTACAACCCACCAACACCCGGCAGGCTGCCATCCCCACCCTGGCACCGCCTTCGGCAACCGCCCCGGCACCCGTGCCGACACAGCGGCCCGATACCCCTCGCCCCACCCGAACGGATACTCCTCCTGTCTCCCCGACACCAACCAACACCGCCACGCAACCCTCGACGAGCACGAATACCCCAACGGCAACTTTCACCTACACACCCTCAGCGACTATTACCAAATCGCCCACTGTCACGGCAACCTCGACGCGCAGCCTCCCCACAATCGCAACCAACACAAATACCCCTACCTCCACCAAGGCACCGTTTCCGACGACCACCCGCACGCCGTTACCGGATGGAATTAACCTCGGGTTGCCCGATTCTCGCTACAGCAATATCTTCTGCAGTTCTCCGGTAATCATTGATTTAGGAGCTCCCACACAAATCGGCACCTTGATCTTTTATGAGTATCGCAACCAAAACCCGGTTGGTTGTGCCAATGGCATTTGTTTAAATTGGGTGATGATCGACCTGAGCGATTCGGGCGATCCCTGGCCCAGGCGCGTCTTTTACTGGGGTGATGACAAGACCACAAATAACGGCAGTATCCCGCCGACTTATTTTCCAATGGCACCGACGCCCGAGACATCCAATCTCGTCATTCTGCCCGCCGATCTCTATAATGGTCATGGAATCCAGATCCACGTGGATGGAGTTTATCGCTACATTTACATTGCGCCACCCTCCTGCAGCGCCTGGGCCCAGCTCGACTCGGTCGAAATCTGGGCGGCAACCATGACCCCTCGCCCCTGACCATGGATACGATTTCGAGCCGGATTTGCCCGCAGCTTACGAAGCACGTAAAATCTTTACATGTTATTTATGGATTTTTCTTATTCGTACGGATATCCTCACAGAGGATATGACACGATTTGGTCCGGGGTGATGCCCATCGACGTCTTTCCACAAAATGACCAACATTTACCGCGTCCTGATTGTCGATGATGACTTCGCTCAAGCCGAGATGGTTAGCGAGTTCTTGCGGATCGCCGGATACCAGCAAGTCGACCATGCCGGCGATCTTCAAAGCACTTGGCGGCACCTGAGCGAGCACCCTTACGACATTATCCTGCTCGATTACCGCCTGCCAGACGGCACAGGCCTGGAATTGCTCGACCAGTTGGCTCGCCGAGGTCAACACATCCCGGTTGTTATGGTGACTGGACAGGGGAATGAGCGCGTCGCCGTGCAGGCGATCCAACATGGCGCCGCCGACTATCTACTGAAGAGTGGCGGTTACATCATCACCCTGCCCGCCTTGATTCATAAAACCGTCCAAGCAAATCAGCTCAAGCTTTCGATCCAACGAACTCAGGAGCAGATCCGCTACCAGGCGACACTGCTTAACAATGTGCGCGATGCCATTGTGGTCTGGGATCTGGCCGAGAGGATCACCTACTGGAACCCAGCGGCCGAGGCGCTGTTCGGCTGCTCGGCCGAAGAGCGCCTCGGCAAACCCGTTGCCAGTTATTATTTATCGATCTTCAACCCTCCGATTGCGGTGCCGAAGGAGGGTGACACCGGCGGTCTGCATATCGTACGACAATTTCAGGGACAGCAAGGCAAGACCATCTGGGTCAGCTCACGCGTCGCCACCTTGCGCGATTACACCCAACCCGAACGCACATTAGGCTACATGGATGTATCACATGATATCACCCGCAGCATCGAGGCTGAACGGGCTTTACGGGAGAGCGAAGCGCGTTATCGGGCGATTGTGGATGACTATCAGACCGAGCTGATCTGCCGTTTCAAGCCCAATGGCATGCTCACTTTCGTCAATGCGGTTTACTGCCGTTACTTCGGCCGGACCCGGGACGAGCTGCTCGGTATGAACTTCCTTTACTTTATTCCAGAGAACGAGCGCCCAAAACTGATTCAACATCTAAGCGTGTTCGGTCCGGCAAAACCTGTGGCGACCCTGGAGCACCAGGTCAACCTGCCAGAGCAGGGCCTGCGCTGGTTGCAGCGCACTGACCGGGCGATTTTCGATGACCGCGGGCGGATTTTCGAATTTCAATCTGTCGGGCGCGACATCACCGATCGCAAACGGCTAGAGGACCAGATTCTGGCTGCCCAGGCTCAACTGGTGCACGCCGCGCGTATGGCGACCATTGGCGAAATCGCCTCTGGCATTGCTCACCAGATTTATAACCCCCTGGCAACCATCATCGCCGATGCGCAGATCTTGCTGCGCCAGCTCCCGGCCAAACAGCCCGGGCGCGAGTCAGCCGAAGCAATCGAACAGGCCGGGTGGCGACTGCAGAATGTGGTGCAGCGGCTGATGGAGTTCTCTCGGCCGGCAACCGAAACCCTCAGCTCGCTATCGGTGAACGAAACCATCCAGAGCGCCCTGACCCTGGTGCACGCCAGCATTGAATCCATCGGCGGCCGGCTTGAAGCACAACTCAGAGATGACCTGCCACGCATTCGCGGCAACGCTCAACAATTGGAAAGCCTGTGGGTGAATTTACTTCTCCTGGCGCGGGATGCATTGGCAGTACCAATCCGCAATGAGAGCACCCCAACGATCCAGGTCGTTTCGCGTGCCGGAGCCTCCGGAGAAGTGATCGTTGAAATCAGGGACAATGGACGGCCTATCCCGGCTGAATATCTTGCTTCGATCTTCGAGCCCGATTTTATCGGGCCAACCAGCGGGCGGGGCACAGGAATGGAACTGAGCATATGTCGCGAGATCGTCCGCCAGCATCGTGGCCAGATTAAAGCAAAGAGCGCCGAAGGCCATGATACAATCATCCTTGTTTCTCTGCCTGCGGAAGGTTGATCAGGAGGATACATGGAGCCGGCAAATATCCTGGTGATCGAAGATGATTACATTGTAGCCCGCACTATCGAGCGCAGCTTGCGCAGTGATGAATTCCATGTGACCCTTGCCAGTCGTGGCGATAAAGGGCTGTTCATGGCGCACCAGAAACCTCCCGATCTGGTGATCCTGGACATCATCATGCCCGAAATGGATGGTTATCAGGTCTGTAGAGCGATGCGAGCCGACCCGGCGCTGGCTCATATCCCGATCCTCTTCCTGACGGCCAAGGTGAAAGCGCAGGATAAGATCGCCGGATTTAATGCCGGCGCAGACGATTATCTTTGCAAGCCTTTCAACGTCAATGAGTTGATCCTGCGCGTCCAGGCGATCTTGCGGCGAACCAGGTCTGGCTCCCGAACTGAAGCCAACCAGGGTGAACTACGCCTCCCTGCCGAACCGCCGCCAATCGGCTCGCCTCACTGCCTGTCGATCGGCGGTTATGTGCTGGATACCCATACGTTCGAGCTGCATACCCCCAGTCGCGGAAAAGTGCGCCTGACCCCGCTGCAATATGACCTGATCTATCACCTGATGACACACCCCGACGAGACTTTTTCCCCGGCGCGGTTACTGGATGAAGTATGGGATTTCCCAGTTGGCAAAGGCAGCCCAGACCTGGTGCGAGTGCATATCAAGACTCTGCGCGAGCGTATAGAGGACGACCCGCGCGCTCCCGACTTCATCCGCACAGTCCCGGGTCATGGGTACACCGTCGGTTTCCAGCCTTTTGCAGAGGATTGAGAACTGTCAGAGATCGATCTTATGGCTGACTTCACCCCCTCCACAGCGCCGAACACTCCGGCAGAGCCGAACACTCCGGCGGCGCCGAACACTCCGGCGGCTCAAGAGGCGATATCTCGCCTGAACCTTGAGACCGGGGTATCTCTGGCAAATTTCCAACTGGAATTGGCTCGCCTGGGTTTCAAAGGCGACACCGAGGGTGTGCAAGCGCGGCTCGTTAGGGGCGCTTGCTGGATGATGGACTGCGAAGCGGCAGCCCTGGTGTTGCTGAATGAGCCACAGGATGGCTGGATTGTTACTAAATCAGTTGGCTCGGAAGCCAGCAACACTGGATGGGTTTATCAGGTTACTCCACTTCCAGATCATAGCCTACTGGCAGATTGCTTGCGCGGCGGCGGATTTTTGATCGCTAATGACGGCTCTCGAGACCCATCCTTTGACCCTGCATGCGATGGCCTGGGGGATTTGAGCGTACACAATTTACTTTACGCCCCTCTGGTCGTGGATGGCCAGGTGCTTGGCGCGATAAAGGTGCTCAACAAGCGTTCCGGCGCGTTCCAGGCCAGCGACCAGGATGCGCTGGCTGTGATTGCAGCTCAGGCTGCCCTGGCCATTTCCACGACGCGGCTGATCCAACAGCTAAAGCTTACCAATGCCGACCTGGTAGCCGGCCGCTGGGAGCTGCTTGGATCGCGTAATACTTTACGCGCTTTGTTTGACCATTTACCCGCCGCGCTGTACACGATTGATACGGATTATCGCCTGGTAGCGGTCAATCGGACTCGCACACAGCGCTTGGGCCAGCCACCGCGCGCACTGATCGGGACACTCTGCTATCAGGCTTTGTTCAGCCGAACCGAGCCTTGTCCTGAATGCCGGGTGCGCGAGACTTTGGATACCGGTAGAACCACCCAAAGAAACGAACGCCGCTACGCGGGCGATGATGTCTTTGAATGGGAAATAAACACCTACCCCATTCGAGATGATAACGACCGGATCATCCAGGCCGTTTTGATAGAGCAGGACGTGACTGAGCGCCGGCGGCTGGAAGCAATCCTGACCCAATCCGAGAAATTGGCAGCAATTGGCCAGCTGGCAGCCGGAGTGGCTCATGAGATCAACAACCCGCTCACCGCGATCATCGCCAATGCCCAAATCCTGCATCGCGAGCTGCCTCCGAATTCAGACTTGCAAGAATCGGTCGATCTGATCGCCCGGGCCGGGGCGCGCGCCACCCAGGTCGTGCGCAACCTGCTTGATTTCGCCCGCAAAGAAGAATATCACCTGGGAGTAACCGACCCGAATGAAACCATCGAACGCGCGCTGGAATTGGTTCAGCATGAGATCCTCTCGCGCGGCGTCCACCTCGAGTTCGACCCCGATCCCAATCTACCGCCAATCCTGGCCAGCCAGGATCACTTGCAAAGCGTATGGCTGAACCTGCTCTTGAATGCCATTGATTCGCTTGACAAGACCCCGGCCGAGATCCACATCACCACCCTGCGAGTTGGCGATGAGATCCACGTCAAGGTGGCCGATAACGGCAAAGGCATCCCTTCCGACCGCCTGACGCGCATCTTCGAGCCGTTTTACACCACCAAGGCTGCCGGACGCGGCACCGGTCTGGGCCTCTCGGTCAGCCACCGCATCATCCGCCAGCACGGCGGGCGCATAGGGGTGGAGAGCCAGCTGGGTGTGGGCAGCACGTTCACCATCGTCCTACCTACGTCATAGCTATGTGCACCTCGTGCGCCCTGACGGTTGCAGACCCCCGCCAGGGCATTTTTTCGTTATAATCACACTAACTGATGCACACTGAAACCTCGCTGCACCCGTTCTTCGCCCCGCTGGGGATCGCCGTCATCGGCGCTTCACAGGATCCAACCAAGCTGGGTTATGGCCTGGCACGCAACCTGGTGCAGAGCAATTACCAGGGAGTGGTGCATTTTATCAATCCCAAGGCAGGCCGTTTGTTTGGCCGGCCGGTGTTGCCGTCCATCCTGGATGCACCAGACCCGGTCGATCTGGCGATCCTGCTTATTCCGGCCTCGGCCATCCCGCAGGCCTTGCACGACTGCGGCCAGCGCAGTGTGAAGGCCGCCATCATTGGCTCGGGTGGTTTTCGCGAGACTGGGCCGGAAGGCGCCCAGTTGGAGGCCGATTGCCTGCGCATCGCACGCTCCTACCAGATGCGTCTGATCGGACCGAATTGCATTGGCCTGCTGGACACGCATCTTCCGATGGATGCCACCTTCCTCCCGCCGCCGGGGCCGCTGCCGGGCGATGTAGCTTTTATTTCACACTCCGGCGCGATCTGCGCCGCAGTGATCGACTGGGCGCGCGGCCAGAGCTTTGGCCTCTCCCGCCTGGTCAGCCTCGGCAACCAGGCGGATGTGAGCGAGACCGATGTTTTGTCGCCGGTTGCTGACGACCCCTTCACACGCGTGCTGACTTTATACCTGGAAGGCGTCAGCGACGGAGCGCGCTTCGTTTCCGAAGCCGGCCGAATCACCCGGCAAAAGCCGATCATCGCTCTAAAAGTGGGGCGCTTCGCCAGCGGGCAACGCGCCGTCGCTTCCCATACCGGCGCGCTGGCCGGTCAGGATCGCGGCTTCAACGCCGCTTTTCGTCGCGCCGGGGTGATCCGCGCCGAGACCAGCGAGGAGATGTTCGATTGGGCGCGCGCCCTGGCCTGGTGTCCGCCCCCAGCCGGCCGCAGCGTGGCGGTGTTGACCAACGCCGGTGGTCCGGGGGTGACCGCCTCCGACGCGCTGGAAGCCAACGGGATGCATCTGGCAGAGCTCAGCGATGCCACCCGCCTCGCGCTGGGCGCGGCGCTGCCGCCTGCTGCCAGCCTGTATAACCCGGTGGATATGCTGGCCTCCGCCTCGCCGGAACAATATGCCCTATGCCTGCGCATCTTGCTGGATGATCCCGGCGTGCATGCGGTGATGGCGATCCTGCCCCCGCCACCTATGTACACCGCCGGCGCCGTGGCAAAAGCGGTTATCCCGGTGATCCACAGTGCGGAGAAGCCGGTGGTGTTTGCGCTGATGGGCGAGCGCTTGATCCAGGAGGCGGTGGAACACCTGCGCGCGGCGCGCGTCCCGGAATATCGCTTCCCGGAGCGAGCCGCTTCCGCCCTGGCGATGCTGGCGCGGCGCGCCGAATACCTGGCCTCGGCAGACGAACCCAAGCAGGTTTGTTGTGGCGACGCTCGAGAACAGACCAGCCTCATCTTAGCAGGGTACCGGGCTTCTCCACACCAACCGGGTGCCTTCCTCCCGGTGGAAACCCTGGAAAGGATCTTAACCGCCTATGGCATCCGTACACCCGCCAGTCGACTGGCCGTAACAGCCGAGCAAGCCGCCGGTATAGCGCCTCAGATCGGCTTCCCGGTCGCGTTGAAAATTGACTCGCCGGATATCCTGCATAAATCTGATGTCGATGGTGTGCTGCTCAATCTGCGCGACCAGGCCGGTGTCATCCAAGGCTTCAACCAAATCATGGATCGCGCGCGATTCATAGAGCCACCCGTAAAGATCACCGGCGTCCACGTCCAGGCCATGGCAGACGCCGGGCAGGATGTAATCATCGGCGCGGTCCAGGACCAGCAATTCGGGCCGTTGGTCATGTTCGGCTCAGGCGGCACCGAGGTGGAAGGCCTGAAGGATGTAGCCTTTGCCCTGGCGCCGATGACCCAGGAAGAGGCCGATTATCTGCTTGTAAGCACCTGGGCCGGGCGCAAGCTTCAGGGTTTCCGCAACATGCCCCCTGTGGACCGTCCAGGCGTGCTGGACGCCTTGAGCCGCGTGGCTCAGCTGGCGGCCGATTTCCCTGAATTGGCCGAGATCGAGATTAACCCGCTGCGCGTCCTCCCGGCCGGGCAGGGCGCGATCGCCCTGGATTCCCGAGCCAGGCTCATGACTTGACTCTTTCCTTGAGATAAATCATGGCAAAGCTTTGCTATCATCCGGACTTGCTACAGCGCTACCCCAACCTGTGCGGTGGGATCATCCTGGCAAGCGGGATGCAAAACCAGCCCACCCCGCCGGAGCTGCTGGAGGCCTTCCAGGTTGAGCAGCGCCTCGTGCTGGGGCGCATCGGCGATACCCCTCTCAGCGAGATCCCATCTCTTTCCGCCTGGCGGGGCGCTTTCCGGGGCTTCGGCGTCGAGCCGACCAAGTATCGCAGCGCGGCCGAGGCCTTGCTGCGCCGCCTGACCAAGAAGGGCGACATCCCCAGCATCAATGCTTTGGTTGACACCTACAACCTGGTCAGTATCCGCTACGTGGTGCCGATGGCGGCCTTCGACACACGTCATCTGAACGGCTCACTCACCATTCGCTTCGCCGACGGAACGGAGTGGTTCACCGCCCATGATGAGCCAGAAGCCGCCCACCCCGAGCCGGGCGAGGTGATCTTCGTTGACGACACCGGCCTGATCTTCGCCCGCCGCTGGTGCTGGAAGCAGAGCTTACAGAGCACCACCGGCCTGGACACCACGGCCGCCATCATCACCGTCGAAGCGCACCATTCTGAAGCCCGGCAGGACGTGGAGCACGCCATGGCGGACCTGCTTGGGCTGCTGTCGAAATATGTTGGGGGGAGCTACCAACCTGAGATCTTAGGTCCGGGCCGACCCTGTCGCTCTATTTAGATCACAGAAAATCCCCGTTCCAGGCAATCCACCACCGCCCGGCAACGACCACTCCCCGTCGTCTGTCCTTCGTGCCACAAGCAGGCGCCCGTCGTCTCGCTGCACGGCTGCCATTGCGCCTGCGCCAACAAACAGCGCCTTGCCGATGCTCAGGCGCACCTGATCAATAAAATCCACCAGCCGCGGCCCGCCGTAAGGTAGTGAGAAGGCCGGTGGTCCACCCCGTTCGGCATCACGCAGCATATCCAGGTAGAACTCAGCCATTTCAGCTTGGGGGATCTCTGCCAGGTCGAAGAAAGCCAGGTCGCTCGTCTCTTCGGAGTAGATCTGCAGCCGCCCCCCAGCCATTTGCCCCTCAAAGCACACTGTGTATTGCTGCACTTCGTCGCCATTGGGGTAAACCACGTCATATCCCGGGTCGCTGTACACGCCCGTCAGGCGCAGCTCACCCGCAGCCAGCCCGGTCTCCTCGTAGAGTTCCCGGCGAGCGCAATTCAGGATGCTTTCGCCCGGCTCCAGGATACCGCCGGGCAACCCCCACAAGCCGTTATCCGCCCGGCTCTGCAGCAGCACCCGCCGACGCTCATCGCGCAGGATCACCGTTCCATATACGATCAACGTTTTCTGCCGCCCGATTTTACCTCGCAGCCATGTAATATATGACATTCTCTGGTAAAGAAATTAAGCTTAGCCGTGTGCCAGCCGCGGCTTGCGCAACGTTGCGAGCAAGCTCATGATCATATAAAGCCCCACGAAGACCAGGTTTATAAAAATCAACCAGCCGGGGATGTTCGGATACATCCAGATACCCGCCAGCGCACTGGCAGCCCAGGCATAAACGATCCCCTGGTTTAAGCGGTAATAAAAGGCCGTCCGGCTGGGGTAAATAAACTTGATCGGGACGAATTGCAGCACCACGCAAATCAGGATGACAGCCAGGTTGATCCACGGGTTCAGGCCTAATACCAGCAGGTAGAGCGCCAGCAGGTTCCAGTAGGACGGAAACCCCCTGAAATAAAATTCTCTGGTGCGCGGGTCGGTCTTGGCTTCAGTTTGCGAAAACTGCAACGCCGAGGTCAGGGCGATCAGGGCCGCGGCCGGGAAAATCAGCCCCTCTGGCACCAGCCTGGCCTGGATCACCAGTAACGCCCCGACAATCGTGTAGTTGAGATAATCGATGATGTTATCCAGCAGCCCGCCATCCACTTCTGTCGCATAGTCTTTGGTGTGGAAATGCCGCGCCAGGATGCCATCAAAGCCATCCACAATAACAGCCAGCACCACCCACAGCAACAAGAGCTTGTATTGGCCCTGCTGGATCGCCAGGATGGAGAGCAAGCCCCAGATGGCGCCGGTGGCTGTAAATAAGTGCACGCTCCAGGCAAGCGCCCGGCGTTTCAGCGTGACCGGGGGAAGTGGGTTTGGTAGGGAATCGGTCATCATTGTGGCCTTAATCAGAATATATTCTTGACTGATATAAGTTCGGGTGTTCCCCGTAGTGTCGACTTAAGTCGCTCTTAGGTAGCCAAAAACGTCTAAAGCCGTCACTACGAACAATCCGACCGCATCTACATATTATCTACCTGAACCAGCCCAACCTTCATCCACTGGCCATTGAACCAGGCCTCTGCCAGCCGGGCGCCTTCCGGCGGCTCGACAGTATGTAGCTCTACTGCCAGCGTCTCACCCAGGATGGTCTCACGATGCGCGCGTATCGCCCCGGCCAGGTCGGGCGTGGAAGATACAAATAGGCGGATACGGTCGGCGATATCCAGATCGGCTTGTT
>MGNS01000093.1:40641-45871 GCA_001795165.1 Chloroflexi bacterium RBG_16_57_11 | reverse complement strand
GCGCCAGCCCCTCACGAACCAGATCCGGGGTGAGCTTGGTGTCCAACGCGGCAATGTAAGCTCCTTCGGCGGCGACCGCCAGGCCGGAGTGTGCCTCCAGGCGCACCTCCACCTCATCCGGCAGGATCGGATACTCCTGCCCCTCGATATGCACCTCCACTGTGTGGCTTGAAAAAAGGGCCCGGGCAGCCTGGGAGGGCTCCAACTCCTGGATCGCTTTGCTAATTTTTGGGAACAAACCTTTATATTTCTGGCCCAATTGCCTGGGCAGCGGCTTCAAGCTGTACGAAACCGCCTCATCTGCCGAATGCAGCAGACGCACGCGCTTGACGTTCAGCTCGTCCGCCAGCAGGTCCGCATGCCGCTCCAGCGCCTGAGCC
This sequence comes from Chloroflexi bacterium RBG_16_57_11, assembly GCA_001795165.1. Classification (GTDB taxonomy): domain Bacteria; phylum Chloroflexota; class Anaerolineae; order Anaerolineales; family UBA4823; genus RBG-16-57-11. Next base: position 45,491 of record MGNS01000093.1, on the reverse strand, counting down.
TCTTCGGGCCTGCCCACCGAGAAGGCCGCCTCCGCCAGCGGCTGGCGCACCTTGATCCCTGCCAGGTTGCGCGCTGCATGCCCCAACGAGGCCAGGCGCATGACCAGGCGCATCTCATCGTTCAACCTCTCGTCGATCTGCTCCGGGTCAAAACCAGGCCAATCGGCCTGGTGCACAGACTCCGGCGCCTGCGCGACCACCGTGCGAACCAGGTTCTGGTGCAGCGCCTCAGCCAGGAAGGGCATCGTTGGCGCCAGCAGCTTGCTGAGCGTCACCAGCGTTCGGTACAGCGTGCGATAAGCCGAATCTTTATCCTCATCGGCGATGCTCTTCCAGAAGCGCCGCCGCGAGCGACGAAGGTACCACTTCGACAGATCATCCACAAACCCCTGGATCGGGCGGGTTGCGCCGGTAACGTCGTAGCTTTCGAGGGCGTCGGTCACCTGCCGCACCAGCCCGTTTAATTCAGAGATGAGCCAGCGGTCGAGCAGGTTGTGGTCAGGCATACCGCCCTCACCCCCGACCCCGCTCCGGCGCTGGTCCGCAGCGCCAGTGGGAGAGGGGAGAGACTCCCTCTCCCACTGGGAGAGGGACGGGGTGAGGGAAGACGCCGGCGTCCATTGATCCAGGTTGGCATAAGTGACAAAGAAAGAATACACATTCCACAGCGTCAGAGTGAAATTGCGCACCACCTCCCCCACCAGGTCGACCGAGAAGCGCCGCTCCTGCCCGGGCGGCGAGGCGGTGTACAGGTACCAGCGAAAGGCATCCGCACCATGAACGTTGAGCACGTCCCACGGGTCGAGGATATTGCCACGTGATTTGGACATCTTCTGCCCCTGGCTATCCAGCACCAGACCCAGGCAGATCACGTTCTTGAAGGCCACGCTGTCGAACAGCAGGGCGGCGATGGCGTGCAGCGAATAAAACCAGCCGCGCGTCTGGTCCACCGCCTCGCAGATGTAATCGGCTGGGAACTGGGAGCGGAAGCGCTCGCGGTTTTCGTACGGGAAATGCCATTGCGCCACCGGCATCGCTCCAGAGTCGAACCACACGTCGATCAGCTCGGGGACGCGCTGCATCGCCCCTTTGCACTTCGGGCAAGGGAAGCTGACCTGGTCTACGAACGGGCGGTGGAGATCCAGCCCGGAGAGATCGCGGCCGGAGAGCCTGGAAAGCTCGGTCACTGAGCCCACCGCCATCTGGTGGCGGCAATTCGGGCACTCCCAGATGGGCAGCGGTGTACCCCAATACCGCTCTCGCCCCAGCGCCCAATCCACGTTGTTCTCCAGCCAGTTGCCAAAGCGCCCGTTTTTGATGTGCGCCGGCACCCAGTTGATCTGTTGGTTCAGCCTCACCAGCCGATCCTTGAACTGGCTGGTGCGGATGTACCAGGTGCTACGGGCGTAGTACAGCAGCGGAGTGTCGCAGCGCCAGCAGAACGGGTAGGTATGGGTGTAAGTATCGAGGCGGAAGAGCAGGCCGCGCCTCTCCAGGTCTTGAATAATCAGCGGGTCGGCGTCTTTGACAAAGACCCCGCTCCACGGGCGCACCTCCGGGATAAAGGTGCCGTCTTCCGCCACGGTCATCAGCACCGGCAGGTCGTACTCCAGCGCCGCCTGCATATCCTCGGCGCCGAAAGCCGGCGCGGTGTGCACCAGCCCGGTGCCATCCTCCACCGTCACGTAATCCTGCAGGACCACCCGGTAGGCCGGCTTGTCCGGGGTCAGGAAGGTGAACAGCGGCTGGTAGCGCCGCCCTTTCAGCTTCTTGCCCTTGAACGAGTCGACCACCCGCACGCGCTCTGCGGCTTCGCCGGTGCCAAAGACCTTCTCCAGCAGCGGGCGGGCCAGGATCAGCCGCTCGCGCCCGCCCTCGAGCAGGGCGCGCTCCACCGTAACGTATTCCACCTCGGGGTGTGCCGCCACAGCAACGTTGCCCGGCAGCGTCCAGGGGGTGGTGGTCCACACCAGCAGTGAGGTCTTCGGCTCGTCTACCAGCGGTATGCGCACGTACAACGATGGATCGGTGGCCTCGCTGTAGCCCAGCGCCACCTCATGATCGGAGAGCGGCGTGCCGCAGCGCGGGCAGTACGGCACCACCTTATAGCCCTGATACAGCAGACTGCGCTCCCAGAAGGTCTTCAGGATCCACCACACCGATTCGATATAGTCATTGGTGTAAGTGACATACGCCTCGCTCATATCCACCCAGAAGGCGATGCGGTCGCTGAAGCGCTCCCATTCCTGGATGAATTCAAAGGCCGAACCCCGGCACAGCTCATTAAAGCGGTCGATGCCGTAGGCTTCAATCTGCCCTTTGTTGGTGAAGCCCAGCTTCTTCTCCACCCCGATCTCCACCGGTAGCCCGTGAGTATCCCAGCCGCCGCGGCGGACGACGTGGTAGCCACGCATCAGCTTGTAGCGCGGGAAGACATCCTTGAAAGCCCGCGCCAGGGCGTGGTGCACGCCGGGCTTGCCGTTGGCGGTAGGCGGCCCCTCATAGAAAACGAACTCGGCGCCGCCAACCCGCGCCTCGCTGGACTTGGCGAAGGTGCGGTGCAGTTTCCAGAAGTTGAGCATCTGCTCTTCGAGGGCGACGGGATTGAGCTTGGAGAAGACGGGTCGGAACATGGACGCCTGCAGTGGGTGGAGTGAAGTTCTATTTTAACCGAAACAGTCAGGAAGGTGCGACGCACTTTTGGTGCGAACGAAGTTCGCCAGTGCAACGCAGCTGATTTGTTTCGCGCAAAAAACAAAGAGGAACGAGTGGCCTTTAATGCTGCAGAGCCGGGGGTGCCGGCTCTGCGAGAAAAGGAGGAGGATGCTCGATTGCGCATGTGGAATGGTCACGAGTGAATTATAGCACATATGTTCTATTTTGGGAAGGTAGAATTTTGAAGCGCCTGTAGACCGCCTTCAGTGGGCTTTGTGTATCAGGCCGGGAATTCATTCCTGGTTGCCACATTTTGGGTATAATCCAATTGAAAGGCAATGGTAAACGGCGATGACATTGAGCTCAGAAGAGATTTATCTCCGGTACATTAAAGGCCTTCCAATGGGCCAGCGCCTGCGCTTGCTGGAGATAACCGTCCGGGACCTGGCGGCCGCCAGCCAGTCAAGCCTGCCAAAGCGCAGCCTGCTGGAGCTGGAAGGCTTGGGCGCGGAGATTTGGCAAGGGGTAGATGCTCAGGAGTATGTAGATAAATTACGCTGCGAGTGGGGTCAATGCAATTAAATTTTTATACAGCCACTCTCCTCATAGCGCTAAGGAGCGACGCACTTTGGAAGTGCGTCGCTCCTTAATCCAGAGACAACTTTCGTATGGCTTCCGCTATCTTAGGCGGTGGCGTGTATTCCATCACAAACCGAGTATATTTTTCAGGCTCGGGGAAGAAGGCATGCACTAACTCGAGATCAATAAGCGAGCCAGATCGGCTACCTACCCACTCCAGATAATTGGAATAAGGCCACTCGGACGGATCGTCGACCAGCCCGGCATCCAACGGGTTGCGATGGATATAACGGCACAGATGAAGCAAATAGGGGTCCTCTGCGACAAGTATGGCTTTATATGTTCCTTCGAAGAGCGTCCCGGTACGATTAAAGGCCTTGTTATAGGCTTTGGTGTAACTGTTGAAAATAGCCTGAATAAACTCGCTCACTGGAGACTCGCTCTCCTGGCGAACCAGTAAATGATAATGATTGGGCATCAAACAATAGGCAATTATGGTGATTGAGGATTTTGAGGCAGATTCTTTCATCCGCCGCAGGAGAAAGATGTAATTATCCAGTTGGCGAAAAATCGGCTCGCGATTTACGCCACGGTTATGAATGTGATAATAATGTCCTGCAACGAAGGAGACCGTTCTACGAGCCATGGATGTCGCCCTGGTGAAGGTGCGACGCACTTTCAAAGTGCGTCGCACCTTGCGGGCTAAATGGGAGCGAGCACCACCCGAAAACCCAGGCGTCCGCGACGGGTAGTCGGATGATCTATGTAGCGGAGGGCGCAACGGACGCGCCAGGCATCACTCCCGAACCATCCACCACGCACCACACGCATCGACGATTCATCAATCACCTCGCGGCCATCGCCGCTTTTGTACGGATAGCTCTCTGCCGACTGCTGGTCCACTCCCACACACTGCCCGCCATATCTACACAGCCGTATGGGCTGTCGCCCTGCGGCGAGTAGAGCCCAACCGATGTAGTATCCTTGATGTTCATGCTAAAATTGCAACGCGCTTGGTCTGGCTCCTGGTCACCCCAGGGCCACTCATTACCATACTCGCCGCGAGCAGCCTTTTCCCACTCTGCCTCGCTGGGCAAGCGGAACTTACAACCCACCGGCAACTCGTCAGTGTAAGCCTGGTTTAGCCAATAGCAGTAAGCGAGAGCATCCAGCCAAGAAACCTGCAACACGGGATGGTCTTCTTTGTCTTCCAGGTTGCTTTCGGGACCGCGGGGATGCAGCCAGCTGGCTCCTTTGGTATCTTGCCAACGATTTCCATCGAAAGCATACCCGGAGTCTTGTTCTTCTGCAGTGGTACTGTATTTGCTGGACTGAATAAAGGTAGCAAACTGGTTGTTGGTCACCGGGAACCTACCGATCCAAAACTCCGACAAATGTATAGTATGCTGCGGCTTCTCCTGGCTTTCTGCTTTCGGATTGTCGTCTTTACTGCCCATTCGAAACTTGCCCGCTGGCACGCGCACGAACTCAATCCCTGCCCAGACACGGCGATTAGGATTTGGAAGTTCAGAACTTGTTACTGTACCTCGCCCAGTAATAGTCACATCGGCCAACTTTATTTCCGCTTTCGCTGTGATTACCTCAGCCGCTTCGAC
>MGNS01000093.1:37094-40611 GCA_001795165.1 Chloroflexi bacterium RBG_16_57_11 | reverse complement strand
AGATGGAGGAATGCGTCCAGCGTCTGGGCATCGAAACCGACGCTAAAATCGCGCAGCTGGCGCAGCACGCGCCGCAAACGGGGTGACTCCTTCTCATACTCCAGAAAGGTCCTCTCTAGCACCTCGCGGTCTTCCGCCTCTCCACTGGCCCAGCGCAGCGAATCCTGGATGAGCTTGAAACGCAATTCAAGGTCATCGAGGTTAAAAAACTTCTCCTTGAAATTGTCCGGGGCGACGCTCTGCAAGATGCTCCAGCGGATGAAATCGGTGCGCTCCACACCTTGCGCCTGCCCAGAGTTGATCAGCATGCACCACTGCAACTCAATGCCATTTAGAACCACCTTCACCCGCCGCGGGTTGACCTCCGCCGCAGCCAGCAACGTGCGCCACTCGGCGCGCATCTCTGGGTCGACTTGGTTCTCTTCCAGAAAGCTCTGCATTGCGACATCGGCCACGCGTGGCAGTTCGAAGCGCAACTGGATCACCTTTTCCAGGTAGTTGGCGGCGTTCTGTCCGGTGACTTTGGGATTCTGGTAATGGCTCTCCACTGCCAGGCGCACCACCTCGGCGTCCGACCCGAGCACAAAGACGCAGCCGGGTTTATCCAAAAACAGCTTGATAGCCTCCAGCACTTGCACACATTTGGTCGGCAGGCAACGGTCCAAGTCGTCGATAAATACCACCAGCACACCCTGGCTGGGGTCAATCTTGTCAACGTCCAACTTACGGTGTACCCAAACTGCCATCAAGCGGTCGAAAGCAACGTCGAACTGGTCGAGCAAGGCAGCCTTTTCAGCGAAGGGGGTGGGCTGCGGTTCACCAGTGTTCAGACCGGCTTCGATAATGTCTGTCTTGATCTTGAACCAACTCAGAACAGTGTCGATAACATCGCGGCGAGGGTAACTGGGGTCAAGTATCTTAGCTATGACTTTGTTAACTAGCTCGTCTTCGGCCATGGTCTGGACGATGCGTCGCACCAGCGCTACCAGCAAGGAATCCTCGTCGGCATATTTCCAGGCGTTGAACCACACTGTACGACACAGGCGGAACTGCTGTTCGGGGATCTCCTGGGGGTTGACAAAATCGATCCTGGCCGGCTGGTTTCGTTTTAGCAAGCTTTGCGTCTGGTCGAGCTGGCGCTGAACGCGACGCAAAAGTGTGGTCTTTCCCGAGCCCCATGGACCGCTGACGCCGATAGTCAGTGGCGTGCGTGTGTTCTTGTCAGCGATCAATCGCGCCAGCGTGACGGCGACCTCGTCGAAGTGGAAATGGACTTTTTCATCGTCACGTCCGGTTAACGGCGAATCGGATAAGATGGCAGGCGTTTCATATTGGCGCTTGACCGGCTTGGCCATACTGTACTCCCCAGGTCAGCAATTCAAGACTAGCTTTATTCTTGTTTAATTCTAACACAGACAAGTTCGTGTTAAGGTGCGACGCACTTTGAAAGTGCGTCGCACCTAATTTCATACCTTCCAATCCCAGAACCAGTACGCCAGCCCGCGCCACTCCCCCCAGCGCTCGAAGGCGGCCTCCACCTCGGTCTTGCCTACCGGCTGGCCTTCGTACCACTCGTTCGAGACGCTTTTCAGCGCCCATGAATCGACCGGGATGGAGTCGTAGCGCCCGAGGATCACCAGCAGCACCGCCACGGCATAACCGCCAATGCCCTTGATCGCCAGCAGGCGCTTGCGCAGCTCGGGTGTGGGCAGGTCGCTGTGCTTGAGCGCTTCCAGGTCCAGCGCGCCGGAGGCAGTGTTTTGCGCCAATTCCAGGATGTACGGCGCACGGTAGCCCAACCGGGTCTGCCCGCGCAGAGTAATCTCGTCGGTCGCAGCCAGCCGCTGCGGCGTGGGGAAGGCGCGCTGCAATGGGTGCAACACCGACATAAAGTCACCACCAACCTCCCCCTCCAGCGGCTGGCCGAATTGCTCGACCAGGTTGATACCCATGCGCTTGGTGGCGGCCCACAGCGTGTTGGTGGTCAGGATGGTGCGCGCCACGTCCTCAAACAGTGTGGGGGAGCGCAGCACCCGGCCCTTAGCCCCTGTAACCATGCTTTGCAGCTTGGGCTCCTGACCGGCCAGGAGGTAGAAGGTTGATAAATCCTGGTCGAGCCCCAGCATCCAGGTGACGGTAGAGGCCAGCTCGTCCTGCTCGGCGGTGGTGAGATCCACACTGGCCTGGACCTGCACCCCGCCGGTCGCTTCGCTCAGGCGGAGGGCGATCGCTCTGCCGCTGCTCAGACGCAGTATGTAACCCAGCACTTGATTTTCTTCATCCCATACAAACGGCACAAGCTGCACCCAGCCGTGCGAGCGGACGGCGGAATAGAAAGAAAAAGGCTGGCGGGCGGTGAGCTGGATTTGGGTCATAGGTCCTCCGGTTTTATATGGCCTGACAATTGTAGCACAAATGTACTATAAATCTCCATGCGGTCGAATTATCCCCTTTTAACCTGCTTTAAGACACATTGACATTTATTGATATTGGGCAGATGATTATGGTGTGGAGAAAAGACTCCTGGCCCTCCCCTTTTGGGTGATGATCTTATTCCTGCTCAGCTTCCCGCTGTCGGTAATAAGTGCAGAAGGACCTCAGCCCACACCCACCGTCGATCGTCTGGCTGCACCCGTGGTGCCAGAGAACCCCTCTCAGGTCGATATCGGCCGCAGCCTCTACTATTACAACTGCATGCCGTGTCATGGAGATTATGGCCAGGGGTTGACCGACGAGTTCCGGGGCATTTGGGAGGAAGATCACCAGAACTGCTGGGAACCCGGCTGCCACTCAGGGCGTGCCGGCGAGGAGGGTTTTCCGATCCCCAGGATCGTTCCGGCAGTCAATATCGCACCCCGCTCCGAGCAGCTTTTTCCGGCTAACGGCGACCTATATGAATATCTGCGGACCACGCACCCGCCTCAGAACCCAGGCTGGCTAAAAGATGATGAATACCACGCCCTGACCGCCTACCTGTTCTCATTAGCAGGCCGCCAACCGCCAGCATCAGAAGCCAAGCAAATGGCGCTTAGCCTGCCGGGGCTGACCGTGATCGGTCTGGCTGCTGTGCTGGTGGGCGTCATGCTGTTTATTGTCATCATCACACGCTGGTATAACCAACGCAGATGAAAATCTCTCCAGGTGGCAGACTGAACGCCAGGTCCTAGCAGGCCTCGGAATTTTTCAGTCCGTCGACCCGGCTGCCGGTATGGTAATGCTATCCAGGCTGGAAATGGCGGGGATGCCTTGAGCGGCGCAGGCGTTTTCTGCCCCGGCTTTGCCAATGATCAGATCGGCCGACTCCCCCAGGCCCCGCAGGCGCGCCAGCAATGGGATCATCAGAACTTGCACCAGCCCACCCACCACATAGCCGGAAGCGATCGAGCTCACCTGGGACAGGTAGCCCAGCCCGGTTTGAGCCATGACGCCGCCGACGCCGCTGGCCATCGAATCCAGCGAGATGATGGCGGCGCGTTGCTCCGAGGGGATTACCTGGTGGAGGTAAGCCTGTTTCACC
>MGNS01000093.1:36668-37075 GCA_001795165.1 Chloroflexi bacterium RBG_16_57_11 | reverse complement strand
GTGAACATCGTCACCAGGAAGAGGAGCCCGGCCAGCCAGAAGGAGCCTGCCAGCCCAACGCCGATCGTCCCGAGCGCGCCGATTCCCGCCGCCCACAAGAGCAGCGTGGTGCGCCTGCCACAGAAGCGGGTAAAGTATTCTACCAGAGCGTTTCCGCCCATCGTCGCCAGCGAGATCAAGGCGGCGTATACGCCTGCCACCCATACTGCCTCCCGGCCTAATAATTCGAGGAAGTAAGGCTGCCAGGCATAGAAACCCCAGTACAGGTAGCCCATCTGGATTAGCCCCAGAAGGATCAGCAGGCGGGTGGAGCGCCGCCTCCAGCCAAATTGCAGGCTGGCCCAGGCGACCGCCTTCATCTCCCTGGGCAGGGCCTTCAGGCTGGTCGTGCGCGGCTGAAAACCAAT
>MGNS01000093.1:17468-36631 GCA_001795165.1 Chloroflexi bacterium RBG_16_57_11 | reverse complement strand
ATCAGCAAAGCAGCCCGGATGATATAGGGTATCGTAAGGTCGATATCCCCAACAACGCCCCCGCCCACGGTGCCGATCAGCATGGCAGCCCCACTGATAATCGCACCGCGGGCGAAAACCGGATCGAGCGTGCCATCGAATCCGCTGGCTTTGAGCGCATCGACAAACCAGGCCTCGACCGCTCCGGAGTAGAATGTGAATCCTAACCCCAAGACCAGCGACATCAGGATGAATAACGGCAGCTTCGCCTGCATATCAGCTGCCGCGACATAGCCCAGCGTGCCCAGCGCTAAAATGACCGTGCTCAGCAGAAAAGAAATCCGCCGGCCGCGTGTATCTGCCAACACGCCGGTTGGGATTTCAAAAATCGTCGTGCCCACAGAAAAAACCGCGTTGACCAGAAACACCTGGAAGATATCCAGGCCAGCATCGAGCAAGAACAGGGTGTTCACCCCCCAGATGAGTGAGGCGGATAGCGTGTAAAATCCAGAAATGATAAAGTAATTGCGGATGATCCTGTGTGCCGACACCGCTCACTCCCTTCTCAATAAAGTGATACCAATCAAACAGGGGTGAGCATTCAGGCCCACCCCTGTAAAACGGATTGTAACATGATCTGACCGAACCGCTTCAGCAAAGCGGGCTAATCACCGGCTTTACGTAGACCGATGGTCATTTCCTCTCCATCAAAAGTCGCCGAGGTCGTCGGGAGGCCCTCAGGAGGCGTGACCTGTTGAAGCTCGAGTGCCAGAGTCTCGCTCATGATATAGGCCCCATGCGCCTCCAGCACTGGCTCCAACCCGGCGGAAACTGCCAGGTACAGGTGGATGCGGTCCGCAATGTCCAGCCCGCTCTGCTTGCGGAAATCCTGCACCCGGCGCACGATCTCACGAGCCAGGCCTTCGAGGCGCAGCTCAGGGGTGACGTTGGCGTCCACGGCCACCGTGGCAGTCTTATCCGCCGCCACCGCCAGGCCCTCCACCGGATGGGTCTGAACCAGCAGCTCCTGCGGCTTCAGATCCACCGGCTGCCCATCCAGCTCCAACGCCACAGGTAAACCCGCCTGCACATTCGCTGCCACGGTCGCCGGGTCGGCTGCAGCCAGCGCGGTGCGTAGCCTGGGGAACTGGGCGCCAAAGCGTGGTCCGAGCAGCTTGTTATCCGGCAGCACCTGGTAGCGCACCAGCTGGTTGGCCTGCTCGACGAACTCAAAAGTCTTGACGTTCAGCTCGTCGGTGATGATCTCGACGAACTCCGCCTCCAGGCTGCGCCGCCCTCCGGCGTAGGCCAGGCCGCGGCTGAGCGGCTGGCGCACCTTCAAGCCAGCGCTGTTGCGCGCCGCCAGGCCCAGGCTGGCGACCTGGCGCGCCAGCTCCATCTGCTCCAGCAATGCCGGGTCAACCACAGATCCGTCATATTGGGGCCAGGCCGTGTGGTGTACGCTCTCGTCGGCACCCGGGTAAACCGAGCGCACCAGGTTCTGGTAGATCGCCTCGGTCACGAAGGGCGTGAAAGGAGCCAGCAAGCGCACAAACTTAACCAGCACATGGTACAGCGTGGCGTAGGCATCGTTCTTGTCGGTGTCATGTTCGCTCTTCCAGAAGCGGCGGCGGCTGCGGCGCACATACCAGTTGCTCAGGTCATCCAGGAAGGCGCCCAGCGCCAACGTGGCGGTGAGCGAGTCGGAGTTCTCCAAGGCCTCGGTAACGGTTGGGACGATCTGGTTCAACCGCGCCAACACCCAGCGGTCGAGCAGGTTGTCGCTGTGCGGCGTCGGCCCCTCGGGATTAGCCGGGTCGAAGCCCCCCTCACCCCTTGGGAGAGGGAGGGACTCCCCTCTCCCTTCGGGAGAGGGGCTGGGGTGAGGGCAGTGGTGAGGGCAGGCGTCCAGCCATCCAGGTTGGCGTACGTGGCCAGGAAACTGTACACGTTCCACAGCGGGATCAGGAAGGCGCGGCGCGCTTCATCGCCGCGGTGGTAGCCGAACAGCAGGTCGCTCTCCGGCTTGTGGTTGCAGTACAGCCAGCGCATCACGTCCACACCCATCTTGTCGGCGGCTTCATTGAACTCGATCATGTTGCCCCAGCTCTTGTGCATCGGGCGACCATCCTCCGCCAGCAGGGTGGCATAACCGAAGTTCTCCAGGAAGGGCGGGCTGTTATCCACTACGGTCGCCATCGCCAACAGGCTGTAGAACCAGTTGCGGAACTGCCCGGGGAAAGACTCGCTGATCCAGTGCGCCGGGTACCAGAGGCGCCAGTACTGCGGGTCGCTGCGGTAGCGCAAAGTGCTGAACGAGACAATTCCGGCGTCCAGCCACGGGTTACCGACATCCAGGATGCGGCTCATCGGCTGGTGGCATTCCGGGCACTCGATCTTGACCGCGTCGATAAACGGTCGGTGCGGGGTGTGGCCTTCGAAGACCTCCCAGCCTTCCACGGCACGCTTCTTCAGCTCGACCTCGTCGCCGATTACCTCGTAATGAGCGCATTTTTCACACATCCAGATCGGCAACGCCAGCCCCCAGTAGCGCTTCTTGCTGATCATCCAGTCGTGCATGTTGCGCAGCCAGTCCATCTCACGCGCATAGCCGAACTCGGGGATCCAGCGGATCTGGTCCACCACATCCATGATCTGGTAGCGCAGGCTGCGATCTTTTTCTTCCTTGGTCAGCAGCTCGCGCGGCTTGTCATAAGTCTCTCCCATGCTGATGAACCACTCATCCACCAGTCGGAAGATCAGCTCGGTCTTGCAGCGCCAGCAGGTGGGGTAGCGGTGGGTGTAGGGCTCGACATGATACAACAGGCCTTTGCGCTCCAGGTCATCGAAGATCGGCGCAGCCACCTCGCCGACGTATTTGCCGCTCAGCCAGCCGAAACCTTCGACGAACACGCCCTGGTCATCCAGCGGCGCCACCAGCGGGAAATTGTGCTCGCGGCCCAGCAGGAAGTCCTCCGCGCCGCAGCCCGGTGCGATATGAACGATGCCGGTGCCTTCGGTCTCCCCCACCTCATCCCAGGCGATCACCTGATGCACCTCAATGGCGCTGCCTCTCACGCCGCGCAACAGGTCTTTCAGGTGCGTATGCCCGCCGGGCTGTTGTTCTGCCGGCAGATCGTCGAACGGCCCATCGTAGGTCCAGCCAACCATCTGGCTGCCTGGTAGCTCCTCCAGTACCTGGTACTCGCCGCGCAGCATACGGAGCGTGCCTTTGGAAAGGTAGAACACCTCATCGCCCTGGCGCACTTTGGCATAAGTCAGCTCGGGGCCAACCGCCGCCGCCACGTTGCTGGACAACGTCCACGGAGTGGTGGTCCAGACCAGCAGCGACTCTTTCTCTCGCCCGCGCAGCGGGAAGCGCAGGGTGATGCTACGGTGGGTCAGCTCGGCGTAGCCGTCGGTGACGATCTCATGCTGGCTGATGCCGGTGGCACAGCGTGGGCACCAGGGCATCACGTCCACGCCGCGGTACAGCCAGCCCTTCTGCCAGCACTTCTTGAGCATCGTCCAGATCATGTAGTTGTTCTCGTTCGAGAAGGTAAAGTAGCTGCCGCCCAGCTCTTCCAAACCCAGCTTGCCCACGATCTGCTCCACCGTGTCGGTCACAGGACCGTCCACGCCCGGGACGGTGATCACCTGCATGGGATCCTCTTCCAGCAGGTCTGCCAGCTTGCGCAGCAGATCAGTATCGTTCCAGTCCATCCAATAGCCCAGGCGGATGGATTGCTCGGTCTGCACTGCGGCGTAGCGCAACACGCGCGCCTTGCACTTGCGCACGAAGTGCTCCAATCCGTAGTCTTCGATGTCCTTCTTCGACTTGAAGCCCATTTCTTTTTCGACTTCCACCTCGACCCACAATCCCTGGCAATCAAAGCCGTTTTGGTAACGCGTCTTGCGCCCGCGCATCGTCCAAAAACGGTGGATCACATCCTTGTAAGTGCGCCCCCAGCCATGATGCGCGCCCATGGGATTATTGGCAGTGATCGGCCCGTCGATGAACGACCAGTGCGGGTCGTGGGCGTGGATAAGCGTCAGCTTGCGAAACGCGGCGCTATCTTCCCAGAACTTCAGCAGCTCTCGCTCCTGAGCTGGAAAATCGACCTTGGTGGGCACTTCTTGAAATGGCATACGACCTCCTTAATGATAAAAAACACTCTCATCCCACACCAGGGACGAGAGTGACAGAGACGCTCCCGCGGTACCACCCGGTTTCCCACCCGAGGGTGGGCAACTCATTCAGGTACAGCACCATGTGGCGATACCTGCATCCTGGATAACGGGTGACGAACCCGGCGGCGCTTAGTTTAGCGTTCAGCACTCAGCGGTCAGCTTTCAGTATTTATACTGACGGCTGATCGGTGAAACCTGGATGCTATTTCAGCTTGCGGCTCCGGAAGGATTTTCGGTTGGCAGGCCTGTCCCGGCTTGCACCATGCAGGGTATTGCGCTGAGCGCAGTACCACACCCGGGGTCGCTGGCAGGCTGTCCCAGCCTACTCGTTTCCATCATCGCCTTTGACGTTAAATACCGAACAGGCGAGATTATGCCATAAAAACCCTTACGGGTCAATCATCCGATTGATGCGTCTCAAGGGCAGTATGTCTCACACCCAAGGCGAAGTTGAGGGGTGCGGACCCGGCAGTCTTCGCCAGACCGCCGATCCTCTCAGCTTGTGATGGCCGTGTTTGGTGTGCGCCTCAGGATAATTGCTGGCGGTCTCATCGGGAGCATCCTCAGTTTGTGCTAAAATCATTCATTAGACGCCAATAGGCATGTTGAAGATTGCTCCAAGCTCCTAGGGGTTATGGGCGACTGCGTAGCCGGCAATCCTTAGGAAAGGAAGGGAACGATGAGCAAGACGATGGATGTCCGGCCCTCGCCAATCGCCGGGCAATGGTACCCGTCCGACCCGCGCCGCCTGGCATCCCAGGTGGACCAGTATATTGACGCCGCCCACCTACCTGAGGTCGGCGGCGAAATTGTCGCGGTCATGGCGCCACATGCCGGCCACCTGTACTCTGGCCCTGTGGCAGGCTATGCCTTTGCCGCCCTACGCGGCCTGAGCCCCAAGCTGGTAGCGGTTGTATCTCCGATGCACTATCCGTACGCTGAGCCACTGCTCACCACCGCCCACCCTGCTTATGCAACGCCGCTCGGCGAAATTCCGGTGCATCACCCGGCGTTACATTCCCTGGATGGCTATCTGCGCCAGACGCTTGGCGCAGGCCTGGCGTTTGTAGCCAGAGATCCCGAGCATTCCCTTGAGATCGAGCTGCCTTTCCTGCAAAGGGCGTTGGCGGGTCCATTTTCACTGCTGCCAATCATGGTGCGTGACCAGGATGGGCACACGGCAAAATGCCTGGGCCAGGCGCTGGCGCGCTTGATACTGGAGAGCCCAGAGCTGGCAGGTCAAAACACCCTGCTGGTTGCCAGCACTGACCTGTCCCACTTCTACTCACAAGAGATGGCGAACCAGCTGGACGGCGAGATGCTACGCCAGGTGGAAGCCTTCGACCCAGCCGGGGTGATCCAGACAGAAATTGAAGGCAAAGGCTTCGCCTGCGGGCGGGGAGCCCTTGCAGCGGTGCTATGGGCGGCCAAAGAGTTGGGCGCTGATCGCGCCCAGGTGCTGCGTCACGCCACATCGGGGGACGTGACCGGTGACTACGAACGGGTCGTTGGCTATGGCGCAGCGGTATTTACACGTCAGAGGCGTATTTGAAGCATGGAAAATACACTGGTCGCCGATCTTTTTGGGATTTTGGCCATCGGGCTGTTCGTCCTTTCAAACGGTTTCTTCGTCGCGGCGGAGTTCTCACTGGTCAGCGTCCGCCGAACGCGCATCGCTGAGCTGGTTGCGCGCGGCCAGGCCGGCGCTGAAGCGGTCCAGAAGGCGATCGAAAACCCAGACCGGGTAATTGCTGCCACCCAGTTGGGCATCACACTTTCCAGCCTGGCCCTGGGCTGGATCGGCGAACCGGCGCTGTCCCATTTGCTGGAACCGGTAGTCCTGCTCTTCCCACCCGTCGTCCGTTCCGGGATTTCCCACAGCCTGTCTGCTGCTCTGGCTTTCGCCCTGATCACCTTCCTGCATGTGGTCGTCGGCGAGCTGGCGCCAAAATCCATCGCCTTGCAAGACCCGGAGCGGACCTCATTGGTCGTCTCCAGGCCGACCCTGTTTACGGAGCGGCTGTTCAAGCCGGCCATCTGGGTTTTGAATGGCACAGGGAATGCCTTGCTACGCCTAGTCGGCGTCCAGCCGGCCTCCGGACACCACCTGGTACACTCTGTGGAAGAGTTGAAAATGCTGGTCGATGCCAGCACCGAGGGTGGTGTGATGCAAGCATCAGAAAGCGAGATGCTACACGCAGTCTTCGATTTCGGCGAGATGATCGTGCGGCAGGTGATGGTGCCACGCACCGAGGTGACCGCAGTTGAAGCCGATACCTCACTGGAGGAGATCATCGGGCTGGCGACCGAGTCGACTTACACCAAGTTCCCGGTCTACGAAGACAACCTGGATCAGGTCATCGGCATTGTGCATGTAAAAGATTTGCTCAAAGCCATGCAGTCCCCGGATTGCCAGGGCTGTACTGCACGCGGTTTGATGCGCGAGCCGCTTTTCGTCCCTGAAACCCTGAGCGTCAGCGCGTTACTGCGCCGCTTCCGTGACCACCGCCAGCACAGCGCCATCGTCCTGGACGAATTCGGCGGGACGGCCGGCCTGGTGACCCTGGAAGACTTGATGGAAGAAATCGTCGGCGAAGTCAGTGATATGTTTGACGCGGCCGCGCCCGGCTTCGAGACCCTGCCAGACGGTTCAATCTTGATCGATGGGTTGACACTGATCGAAGAGGTGAACGAGGTGCTTGGCCTGGAGCTTGCCGACGACTATTATGACACCATTGCCGGTTACGTCATGGGGCTGCTGGGGCGCATCCCCCGCTTGCATGATGTCGTCGAGGCAGATGGAGTACGGTTCCGGGTTGAAGAAATGGATCGCCTGCGGGTGGCGCGGGTCAAGCTTACTCGCTTGGAAGCTCCAACCCGCCGGCCTTCCCCCGATGCGCCCGCTGACCCGCAAGCCGCCGAATAGGCCTTTCCACTCGCTTCGGCTTTCTGAGCGCTGAGCCAATGACCACTTTCGTTACCGTAGCGGTCAACGTCCCCCAGGTGTCGGGGGTCTTCGACTACCACCTGCCTCCCGAGCTGGAGGGTAAGGTACGCCTGGGCCATCTGGTGCTGGTGCCTTTTGGGCGCCAGACCGTCCAGGGGGTGGTGGTCGATTTCCCCGCACAGCCCAGCGTTCCCGAGACACGAGGGGTGCTGGAGTTGGTCGATCCGGCTGCTGCCCTCACGTCGCTGCAAATCGCCCTGGCGAGCCAGATGTCCCACGACTGCCTGGCGTCGTTGGCGGCGTGCGTCGGATTGATGCTCCCTCCAGGCGTAGAACAGCAAGCAGACCTTCTGTACACCTTACAGGGACCCACGCCGGTTGACCTGACCAAGACCCAGATCCGTCTGGCCAACCTGCTTTCGCAGCGCGGCCCGCTGCGCGGCCAACAGATCGACCGCCTCCTGCCGCGCCTCGATTGGCGGTCCGCCGCCCGCTCGTTGATCCGGCGCGGGCTGGTTACTACCCAGCCGGTGCTGCCCTCCCCCAAAGTTAAGCCCAAGCTGGGGCGAACAGCGGAGCTTGCCTGCCCGATCTCCGAAGCCGAAGCCGCTCTGCCCGTTCTTGCGCGCGCTGGGTCAAATGCCCTGCTGCGCCGGCAGGCGATCTTGCGTTTCCTGATGCGCGAGCCGGGCCCGGTGGACGTCTCCTGGGTGTATGCCGAGAGCGGCGGTAGCCTGGAAGATTTGCGCCTCTTGAGCGAGCGCGGCCTGGTGCGCCTGGGGGAGAGCGAAGTATGGCGCGATCCACTACAGCAATTCGATTTTCAACCCAGCCAACCGCCAGTGCTGACGCACGACCAGCAAGTCGTTTGGGCGGAAGTGGAGCACCGCCTGGTCTCAGCCGCCGTTGGTCAACCGGCGCCGCCGGTGCTGCTGCATGGGGTAACCGGCTCTGGGAAGACAGAAATCTACCTGCACGCCGTGCAAAAAACCCTGGCGTCTGGCAAGCAGGCGATCGTGCTGGTGCCCGAAATTGCCCTGACCCCGCAGACCCTGCGGCGCTTCGTCGGGCGTTTTCCGGGGCAGGTGGGGGTCATCCACTCCAAACTGTCGGCAGGCGAGCGCTACGACACCTGGCGCCGGGCGCGCGCGGGTGAGCTGGGCCTGGTCGTCGGGCCGCGCAGCGCACTCTTCACGCCCTTCGACCGGCTGGGGTTGATCGTGGTGGATGAATGCCATGATGACTCTTATTATCAATCCGAAGGCTCGCCGCATTACCACGCCCGAGAAATCGCTGTCAAGTATGCCGAGATCGCCGGAGCAGTTTGCCTGATGGGCTCCGCCACCCCGGATGTCGCCAGTGTCTACCAGGGACGGAAGGGCGCCTACCAATACCTGCAACTGCCGGCGCGCATCCTGGCTCACCGCGAGGCTGTACAGGCGCAGATCGCCCGGTTGGAAAATCAGGGCGCACGCCCCCACCGTGCAGCCGACCACTACCGCCCATTTGAGGCGCAAGCTGAGGCAACCGACCTGCCTCCGGTGGAGATCATCGATATGCGCGAGGAGCTGAAATCAGGCAATCGCTCGATCTTCAGCCATAGCCTACAATCGGCGCTAGCGCAAGTGCTGGAACAAGGTCTGCAAGCCATCCTGTTCCTGAACCGGCGCGGCAGCGCCACGTATGTCTTTTGCCGCGACTGCGGGTACACCTTGAAATGCCCGCAGTGTGAGATCCCCTTGACCTTCCATGAAACGCTGGACCATCTGCTGTGCCATTATTGCGGTTACCAGCGCCGGATGCCTGCAAAATGCCCCGCCTGCAACGGGTCGCGCATCCGCCAGTTCGGCACCGGCACGCAGCGTGTGGAGTCAGACGTCCAGGCGTTGTTCCCGGGTGTGCGCACCCTGCGCTGGGATCATGAGACGACCCGGCACAAGGGCGCCCACGAGGCCATCTTGAGTCGCTTCATCGCCCATCACGCCGACGTCCTGATTGGCACGCAAATGCTGGCAAAAGGCCTGGATTTACCCCTGGTCACCCTGGTAGGCGTGATCCTGGCGGATATCGGGCTTGGCCTGCCAGATTACCGCGCCGGAGAGCGCACCTTCCAGGTCTTGACCCAGGTTGCAGGGCGGGCCGGTCGCAGCCCGCTGGGCGGGCAGGTTATCTTGCAGACCTTCCAGCCGGAACATTATGTCATCCAGACCGCCAGTCGCCATGATTACACGGCCTTCTACCAGCGTGAAATCGCCTTTCGTCAGAATCAGGTCTATCCGCCCTTCTCGGCGCTGGCGCGTCTGGAATACCGCCATTTTGATCCGCAGCGCGCCGCGCAGGCCGCGCAGGAGATGGCAGTCCGGCTGAAAGACTGGCTGGAAGAAGAAGGCCGCCGTTCCACCCGGCTGATTGGTCCGGCGCCTTGCTTTTTTGCCCGCATCGCGGGCCAATATCGCTGGCACATCGTCTTGAGCGGCCCCGACCCGGCTTCCATGCTGCGCGGGCGTGAATTGGGTGAATGGAGAGTCGAAGTCAATCCACCCAGCCTGCTATAAGCTATAATATCAGGTGGCGCCCCGCCAATAATTGCTGACGAGGAGAGAGGTATGCAGCCGCTGCGCAGAGAGATCTTGACCTGGGAAGATGTCGATCGCTTGATCGACCATTTGTTGCCCCAATTCGACCTCGAGTTTGGCGCCATGGTGGTCATCACCCGTGGCGGCATGATCCCCGGCGGGCTGCTGGCGGAAGCGATGGGCATCTCCCATATCTTAACTGCCGCGGTAGATTTTCCGGCCCAGATGGAAATGGAAAAGGCCAAGCTGATGGCCTGGCCCCAGTTTATTCAATTCCCTGAGGAGAAAGCGCTGCGCGGCCATCGCATCCTGGTAGTCGACGACGTATGGGGCTCGGGCAGGACCGTTACCTCGGTCAAAATTCGCATCTCCGCCGCGGGCGGCTTACCTTTCACTTGTGTCTTGCATTTCAATCCGTACCGCAACCTGTTCGGCACCGCTCGACCGGATTATTACGCCGCAGTCACGGATGCCCACATCATCTACCCATGGGAGGTCGATCGCGGCCCCGACCGGGTGTTAATGGGCGATCTATAGGCCGACCCACAGCATTTATAAAACTGAAACGGCTCGCGCCAGGAAGCGCCGGAAGGCCGGCTGCCAGAAGCGTTTTTGCCACTCTTCCTGGAAAGTCTCCAGCAAGTGCTGGCGCTCCTCCTGGCGGTAGGTCAGGTAATGGTGGACTTCTTCAATGCTCTGCCGCTCATTTTCGGGCAGGGTTGCCTGGCGCGTCTCCCAATCTTCAATGAACTGGCTGACGAGCTGCGACGCCACCTGCGCGTCATTGAGATCACCCAGGTGATCTTGCATTTGCTTGAGCAGATCGATCACCTCCCTGGACTCCTTACCCAGGGCTTCCTGGAAATATTCCACTGTGTAGCGCAATTTCTTGAACTCGATCCTTAATGCATGCAGCAGCTCGATCGGAGCATCCTCCAGATAAGGCGCATAGGCGCGCACTGCCGCCAGGCGTGTGTAAATTAACACCGGCGCCAGCTCGCGCACCGTGTTCGGTGTGGGGGTGCTCGGAGGCGTTGAGCGCGCCCCTGCCCCAGGGGTGCTCAAGAAGAGATTGAACTTCCGCTTGAAATCGGTGTATCCTTCGTTGTTCATCCAGTCCAGCATCTGTGTTCGGGCGGCCTCGCGTTGCGCCTTCCAACCGGCCAGGAGCACATCGAGACCCTCATGGCGCTCCTCATGGATGGTCGCTAGGTAATGCTGCACCTTCTCCATAAAAACATCCAGATCCCGCACTTGCCCCAGGGCGCGCCCGGTGGCGCGCAATCCTTTAAGATAAGGCTTCAATACGCCGGGCTCGAAAGCGTCCAGAAACACCTCGAATGAGGCGCGTAACCGCCGGGTGGCCACACGCATATCATGTAAATCTTCAATGTCCTCGCCCAGGCGCGTCCCTTCTTCATAACTGAGCATTCGCGCGAAATGATAGCGCATCACTTTACGCCCGGCTTCGGCTAACGAATCATCCCGGCTCATCCCAATGCTCTCCATCGGCTCCGGGAATGGGGTCAAGCGGGCTGCAGCTTCAACTGACTCGATCACCTCCACATTGGGATAACCAATCTTTACCCACAGGCGGGCGTTGTGCTGGGCCGCCACCGCGTCGGAAGCCGCCTCTGGACCGTCTACGACGATCCACATCCCGTTCTCGGTTTGCTCGACGCTCTGGATGCGGGTGTGTCCGCTGCCGGATGAATCCAGGCCAACGGCAATCTTGAGCAATGCCGCAATGGTCAGCGCCTGGCGCACCTGGATGGGAGATAGCTCCAGGCGGTCGATCTCCTTCCGCTTGATCTTTTTCTGATGATAAGTCAGCACAGCCGCCAGCACATGCTCATCGTCCGCCTCGAGCTTGGCTGCCTGTTGGGACCTGACAAATGCAAGCGCTGCCTTATAAGGTTTCTTGCGCGCATGGGGGATTGGCTGGCTCTGTAATCTGGTAGCCATTTCCAGGATGAGGCGGCTGTCCTCACCTAGATCGTGCAAAGGCCGCGTGCGGTCAAACAGGACGGCCGCCTGCTTGCAAAGGTGCTCCACACGAGCGGACTTCGCCTTTTCAGACTGGTGGATCGTGGAGGATGAGACGGCTTTTTTCGAGGAAGCCTTTGGGGATTTATCAGAGGTGGGCTGGCTTGATTCTTCCATAGGAAAATCCTTATGAATATTACAAAACAAATACCCCTAACTTTTCGAGGGCTGATGGTGCTGGATCAACCACTCCTGCGGATTGAGCGCCGGCTCGCCTGGATCCGGACGTGGGTGTGTATAGATGCCATCCGGTTGCAGAATACGGGTCTTGGTATTTGCAGCCAGGTAAGTTTTCAACACATCATCCGTAAGGTAGCGAATGATGCGCCGGTCTTGGACCGGGAACAGCACCTCGACCCGCCAGTTAATATTGCGCGGCATCAGGTCAGCACTGCCCAGGTAGATTTCTTCGTTTCCGCCATTGCAGAAGTAGTAAATCCGGCTGTGCTCCAGGAATCGCCCCACAACGCTAATCACATGAACATTTTCACTGATTCCCGGCACACCTGGGCGCAGGCAGCACATGCCCCGCACAATCAGGTCGATCTTAACCCCTGCCTGGGAAGCCTTGTACAGCTTCCGGATCATGCGCGGATCAACCAACGCATTCATCTTGAAGATCATATGCCCACAGCCACCGGCTTTCTGATGCGCGATCTCGCGCTCAATCAGATCCTCCATCCGGCTGCGCAGGTTCACCGGCGCGACTAAGAGCTTTTTGTAATCTCTCTTAGCCGAATAGCCGGTCAGATAATTGAACAGGTCGGTTGCATCAGCGCCGGTGTCCTCATCGCAGGTAAACATACCGATATCTTCATAGATTTGTGCGGTGATGGAGTTGTAATTGCCTGTCGCCAGGTGGAGATATCGGCGGATATGCTCGCCCTCTTTTCGCACCACCAGGGCTATCTTGGAATGGGTTTTCAATCCAAGCAACCCATAAATCACATGGACGCCTTCTTTTTCCAGCGTGCGGGCCCAGCCGATGTTGCTTTCCTCATCAAAGCGGGCTTTGAGCTCGACCAGCACCGCCACCTCTTTTCCGTTTTGGCGCGCCTCCAAAAGCGCTTCTACCACCGGGGAGTTGCGCCCCACCCGATACAGGGTTTGCTTGATGGCTAAAACGTCGGGGTCGCTGGCTGCCAACCTGAGAAAATCGATCACCGGCCGGAACGAGTCGTAGGGATGGTGAACCAGAATATCCTGGTTGCGAATGGCTGTAAAGAGGTCAGTATCACGCAGGTCGCTCTTAAGCTCAGGCGGAATGGTCGGGCGCAAGGGCAGGTCTTTGAGATCCGGGCGACCCACGTTATGCAAGTCCATTAAATCACTCAAGCCCAGCGGCCCGGAAACGGTGTATACGTCCCGTCGATCCATCTCCAGGTTTTCAACCAGGATGTCACGAATGCGCGATGGCATGGCGTCGTTCACCGTCAGGCGGGTGACCGAGCCAAAACGCCGCTGGCGCACGCTCTGCTCAATCGACTCGAGCAGATCGGCCGCCTCCAGCTCCTGGATGATCATATCGGCGTCGCGTGTAACCCGGAAAGGATGAGCCTCGATCAGCTGCATCCCGGGGAACAGCTTATACAGGTTGGCAGCGATCAACTGTTCGACCCATATAAAGTAATGATTCTGCGGCGGCGTCCCGTCCTTGCGCAGCCCGCCCGAAGATCGCTTGAGCGGCACCAGGCGTGACAATGGCCTGGGTACTTTAACCCGAGCAAAGCGTTCCTGGCCTTTTTCATCGCGGATCACTACCGCCAGGTTTAGACTCAAATTCGAGATATGTGGAAAAGGGTGCCCCGGGTCAAAGGCCAACGGGGTGATCACTTTGGAAATTACCTCGTCGAAGTACGCGTCCACGCTCGCCTTTTGGCGGTCGGTCAGCGCCTGGTAGTCCATCACGTAGATCCCGGAACGGCGTAAGGATGGCAAAAGATCATCGTTCAGGCAATCGCGCGCCTCGGTCATCATTTGCAAGGCCAGCTTGCGGATTTCCGCCAGCACGCGTGTGGGAGGGATGCCATCTGCAGAAACGTCCACCACCCCTGCATCCACCTGCTTGCGCAGCCCGGTCACTCGCACCATGAAGAACTCGTCCAGGTTCGAGCCAACAATCGATAAAAACTTGACCCGCTCCAACAGTGGGTTGGTATGATCTTGAGCTTCCTCCAGCACACGCCGGTGGAATTCCAACAGGCTCAGCTCGCGGTTAATGTATAGCTGTGGATCGTGAAGGTCAATCTTCGAATCGCCTACATCCTCTTGCTCTTCGATGGGCATCTCAACCAGGTCGGTCATACCAATCTCCACTCAGGGCGGCGGCTTACTAGGATTTTTTCTTTTCCTTGTCCTTACCTTTATTTTTTTTCTTGGCCGCCATTTCCGCTTCATACGGGTCGTACTTCAATTCCTGGCTCAGCTTTTCCACCAAAGTGCGTAAAATCTTGACCCGCGCATACGACTTGGAATTGCCCTCGACCACCGTCCAGGGGGCCGAAAGAGTGCTGGTTTTGAGCAGCATTTCATTAACAGCCTCTTCGTAAAGGCCCCATTTTTCCCGATTGCGCCAATCTTCATCGGTGAGCTTCCACGAACGTCGTTTATCGACTTCGCGCGACTCGAAACGGTGTAGCTGCTCATCCAGACTGATATGCAGCCAAAACTTGAACAGGATTGTACCAAAATCGACCAACTGGCGCTCGAAATAATTGATCTCCCGGTAAGCGCGCTTCCAGGCAGCTTCGTTACAGAAACCCTCGATGCGCTCGACCATCACCCGGCCATACCAGCTCCGGTCGAAGATGGCGATTTGGCCGGCTTCTGGCTGCTTGTTCCAGAAACGCCACAGGTAATGGTGGGTGGCTTCGTCGCCCTTTGGCGCTGCAATTGGATAGACGACAAAGCCGCGCGGGTCCAGCTTTTCCGTCACCCGGCGGATCGCCCCTCCTTTGCCCGCTGCATCCCAGCCCTCGAAGACGATGAGCACCGGCCGCTGTTGTACATATACCTGATACGCCAGGCGAAAAAGCCCTACCTGGTAATATACCAACAGCTTCTCATATTCTTGTTCATCCAGATCCAGCGAAGTGTCGATTGTGTTGAGCATAGGACGCTCCTGATTTAATCTTCTTCGTCTACCTGATTGACCGATGGCAGGTCGGCCGCATCGACTGTCATCGCGGAGAGCTCTTCGTTTGTCTTCTCTTCGGCATCCTCTTCCGTTAATTCTTCGGCGCTCTCCTGCTCATCCGATGGGCTGGTTAAGACCATGTGAGGCCAGCCGAGTCGCTCCTCCAGACCGGTGATGATCGTCTGGTAGATTTTTACCCAGGTAAATCTACGGTCAGTCGCTTCGACAATGGTCCAGGGACCCCACTCCGATTCGGTGCGCTCGAAGGCCTCTTCATATGCGACCACCCAATCGTCGTATCGATAATAATGCTCCCAATCTTCGGACGTAACATGCCATGCCGTCAGCGGGTCTTTGGAAAGTTTATTGAAGCGCCGCTTTTGTTCCTGCTTACTGATGTGCAGGAAATATTTGATGATCAGCGTACCGTCATCCGCCAGGGTCCGTTCAAAGTCGGTGATATCACGATAGGCGCGCCGCCACTCGGTTTCTGGGGTCAGATTTTCGACCCGCTCCACCATCACCCGCCCATACCAGGAGCGATCGAAAATCGCCCACTCGCCGCGCGCCGGTATTTTGAGCCAGAAGCGCCATAACCACGGATGTTTCTTTTCATACGTCCGTGCTGCACGGATCGGATAGAGCTTGTAGCCGCGTGGGTCGATTGGGCTGGTCAGCTTTTGGATCGAAGTGCCCTTGCCTGCCGCGTCCCAACCTTCGAATAGGATGACCACCGGAATGCGCGCATCCCAGGAGGCCTTCTGCACATCAAACAGGCGATTTTCCAGCTCAGGCATGATGCGCTGATAGGTCCCTTTGTCAATTTTTCGATTCAGGTCTATTTTATCGAGCACGGCGAACCAGCTCCTTTCCGGCCCACAAAGACAGGATTTAATGCTTGTATTGTCCTCTGAATTCCCTATATTATAATACGGGGTATGCAAAAAATTACCGTTAGACTCGATGAAAAGCTAACCGCTTTGCGTGCCAACAGCTATTTTTCAACATTAGGCGATATCGTTTTGCAAAATCTCGCTCTGGGCACAAATCTCCGCCTGTATGAGCGTGGAGAGGCAGTTTGCTGGCAATACGAACCCGGTCAACGTGGCTGCGTTGGAAGATAGCACCATCTGGACGATCGACGCCGAGGTGATCCGCCTCTGCATCAGCCAACACCCCGAGATGGCCCATTCGGTGATCCTGAACCTGTCGCACAACCTGCGTGTGTTGGTCGGTGCGGTGGAAGAGCTTTCATTCTATCAGGTGACAAACCGGCTAACCCGTTTGATCAGCCGGCTGCCTGCCGAGCAGCTCCAAGACCGGCGCATCACCCAGGACCAGCTGGCTGCCCGGCTGGGGACGGTGCGTGAGGTGGTGGCGCGCAGCCTGCGCGACCTGGAGCGCAGCGGCGCCATCCGCGTCGAGCGCCGGCAGATCCAGGTGCTGAACGAGACCCTGCTGCGCGATTGGGCGCAGGAGCCCTATCATTAATAAACCGGGCGGTGAAACCGCCCGGTTTTTCGATGCCTGACTCTATTGGCTGCTGCCTTGCAAGACGTCCGGCGTGCCGGCCGCCTGGATGGTTTTCAACTGCGCCTGGCGCGCCAGGTCGGTGGATTTCGCCAGGATGCGCAGCGCTTCCTGCGAGTTATGGAAGCCCATACTGTTCTCCGCGGCGATGAAGTCCCACATCATCTGCGACTGGCGATGCAGGCTGCGCGCCTCCGTCAGCAAGGCCTGGTCCACGTTGGGGGTCTCGGCGGCGGCTTTGATGGAACTGATCGCCGCCACCAGTGCGTCTTCGGTGGTGTCCATGGTGAGGCGCACGTCGTCCTGAATGATCTTCACTCGCTCGACGACATAAGCCAAATCGGTGTGACACTGCCCGCAAGCCGCTTCCGGATTGAGCAGCGGGCTGTGCACATCGTGATTTGAAAACTTCGCTGCGCCATCGCGCGTGTACGGCATATGGCAATCGGCGCAGGCGACGCCCGCCTTGAAATGCGTGCTGTCGGCGGTATAAAACTCATACTCGGGGTGTTGCGCCTTGAGCATGGGCGTCTTGGATTCGGGATGCTCCCAATCTTTGAAGTCGTACTCATCATAATATTCGACGATGTTCTCGATCTGCGTGCCTTTCTCCCAGGGGAAGGTCAGGTATTTTTCGTCGCCCTTAAAATAGTACTCGACATGGCAATTTGCGCACACCACCGTGCGCATCTCCTGGCGGGTGAAAGTTTTCCAGTCTTTCCCCTGGGCAACGAGAGCCTCTTCCAACGCCGGGTTCGTGACCACCAGCTTCATCGTCTCGGCGTCGTGGCAGTTGGCGCAGCCGATCGGCTGAGTGATCTGCTTGCCCAGATCGGCAAAGGGCGTCTTGTCATACTCGAGCATGCCCATCTTGTCCCACAACTGAGGATTATTGGCCGATTTACACGAATAGCAGGTGCCGGGGGTCGTCTCGTTGACTCGCTTGGTCGCCCGTACGTCCGTCAGGCTGTTCAGGTGACCACGCTCCTCGTTGTAATCTTTGCTAAAGCCATAGCCAGCAAACAACTCCACCAGGCGTGGATCCTGTTCCAGCCTGGAATACGGGTCAGAGCCGCCATAGGTCGTGCGGGTGTTATTGGTTTCGGTCTTTTGCAGGCTGGAGTATTGGTTTGGGAAATTGACGCCCCAGTTATCCGAATTTGGATCCAGGTCCGCGATTTCGATGATCGGTGCCACGCCGCGCGTCGGCTGCGGCTGGTTCTTAAGGTAGAGCATAACGCCGATCAAAGCTACCGCCAGGACAATGATGATCCCCGTCAACAGCCAGACGGTTTTGGATCCTTTCTTTGGCTTTTCCTCGATGATTTTATTTTCTTCCTCGGTCATTGGTTCTCCTCCGTGTGCTTATAAGGCAAGATCGAGATACCACGTTCGCCGTGCGCCGCGCTGCGATGGCATTCAAAGCAATAGCGCTGGGCATCCTCCTCCGTGTAACCCATCTCCCAATCCAGGTTCGAGACGGTTTCGCTATGGCAGCGGATGCAATTTTCCTGCACCACCTGGCGCGAGGCTTCTTTGGCGCGGATGGCATCTGGAATATTCCCCAGGACAAACGCGGATACGTGATGGTAGCCAGATCTGGCTTTGACAAAATACTTGGGGATCAAGGCGTGCGGAGTATGGCAATCGTTGCAGGTCGTCCACTCCTGGTGTCCGGCATGATACCAGCCTTCATAGACATAATCCATGACATGGCAATTGTTGCAGGTGGAGGGGTTGTTACCCAAGTAGGCGGTGAAATCTGTGACATACAGACCCACCGCAGCCACAGCAAGCAAAGCAACGACAGCGACGAGAATCGGGATCTTCATTCCTTCACCTGCTTGACATTCCGTACAATTTGAGCTTGCCAGGATCGATGAGGACGCACCCGGCGGGTGAGTTCTCATCTGGCGCTAATTCTAACACGATCCGTCCGCCGTCATGTGATAAAAGTCACATTCAACCTGTGTGATGGCGGCTCACTCGTGTTTGATGGCTTCGACGATGTTCACCCGTGCCGCCCGCCGCGCTGGATAGATGGCCGCCGCCTGGACGAATACCAGGGCGATCAGCGCTCCGATCAGGTAAGGTTTGGGTGTGAATTGATAAACCAGATCATAGCCCGCCATCCTATTGGTGCCCAGGATGACTACCTGGGCGATGAAATAACCGATCACAAAGCCATAGGCACCACCCATCAGCCCGAGCGCCAGCGCCTCCGCCAGCACCATGCGCAGCACCTGGCGGCGCTTCATACCCAGCGAGCGCAGCCCCCCGATTTCACGCTGCCGCTCGATGACGTTCATCGTCAGGGTGTTGATCACGCTCAGCCCGCCGATGATCAAAGCGATCAGGTTGAGAACATCAAACAAACGAAATGATTGGTCCACCAGGTCCAGGATGCTCTTCTTAAAGGCCTGCGTGGTCTGCAGGCTGATGTTCTGGCTGTCTTTGAAGCGCGCCTCGATCTCCCGGGAGACTGCATCAATGGTGAAACCCGGAGCTACATCCAGTGTAAAGCGATCCACGCCTTGCTCGTTAAACCAACGATCCATGTCTTCATACGTGCCGTAGATCACCTGCCCTTGCCCACCAAAATCGGTGACTTCGGCCGCGATGTAGAAGGGCTGCTCGCCGCGCCGGGTGAGCAGGACCAGCTCGTCCCCCTGGTGCAGGTCGTAGCGATCGGCCACCATGTTCGAGATAAAAATTGCTTTGCCCAGGACCAGCCGGCTCCAGTTCGCCTCCGGGTCTC
>MGNS01000093.1:17080-17420 GCA_001795165.1 Chloroflexi bacterium RBG_16_57_11 | reverse complement strand
GATCGAGCGCCTCGTAGAAAAACCGCAGATCGGCATCTTTGCCGGAGGGCAGGCTGCCGGGGGCCGCTCTTACCGTCAAGACGCGCGTCGGTGTGACCGTCTGCACGCCTGGCACGCTGCGCAACTGGCTGGCAAACGATTCGCGCATCGGCAACGGGGCGCGTACATACAGGTCGCCGCCCAGGGCGTTATCGATCCATCTTTTAAGATCGCTTTCGTAAGAGAAGGCCAGCGATTCGATGCTGATGATCATGGTCAAAGCGACCATCAACGAAGCGACGGTCAAGGTCGTCCTGCCAACCGCTCGGCGCACATTCGCCGAGCCGAGCGCGCCCTCGCT
>MGNS01000093.1:14086-17064 GCA_001795165.1 Chloroflexi bacterium RBG_16_57_11 | reverse complement strand
GCCAGCGGGCGGGTCAGGCGCTCCAGCCATCCGACCGCCATCCCAACCGTCAACGTCGCTCCCAGGAAAAAGCAGATTAAAGCGAAGGTGCCAGCATAGAAAAGCAGGTCTTTGGGCCAGGGGAAGCGAAAAGAGGCCAGCCAGCCGGTCACCATCAGCAGGATTCCTGCCAGGCCAAGCACCGGATTTGGGCGGGAGGTGCTGCGGCCGCGGGCGCGCAGCGCCTCCAGCGGAGAGACGCGCGCCGCTTGCACCGCCGGCAACAGGGCTGCGACGAGCGTGACGCCGATCCCCACGGCGATGCTCTGCAGCAGACCCTGCCAGGTCACGCTGATTATGCCCTCTTCCGCCGTCACCAAATCGCCCATCAAGCGGATCAAGCCTTGCGCCAGCCAGTAGCCTACCACCAGGCCAATTGCCGACCCAACGATCGAAAGCAGCCCGGCCTCCGCTAACACCATGCCCAGAACCTGGCGCCGGCTCATCCCCACCGCCCGCAGCATGCCGATCTCATGCGTGCGCTCGACCACCGTCATCGAAAAGGTGTTATAGATCAGGAACGCGCCGACGAAGATGGCGATCAAGGAAAAGAATGTCAGCCCCATCTGGTAAGTTGCCAGCATCTGGCTGATCAGCTGGCCGCGCGAGGCCGGATAAGCTACCTGGCTGTCCTCGCCGAGGCGCTCGCCGAGAGTATCTTTGAGCGCCTCCAAGGCATTTGGGCTTTCGGCGATGGGTTGCTCGATTTGCAGGGAAATCTCGTCATACTCTCCGCCGCGCCCAAAAAGATCCTGCACCACACGGATCGGAGCAAACCCGACCGCGCCGTCGTTGAGCAACCCGACCCCCTCGCCAGCCAGCAACCCGACGATCTCGAGCCGCGCCGCTCCATCCGGCGTTAGAAAGACCAGGTCCTGACCGATCTGCAGGTCTTTCTCCCGGGCGGTCTTTTCGGGGATGGCGACCTCGTACTTTTCGGCTTTGGGCATACGCCCGGCGCTGAGTACATAGACGCGCACCTGTGGATCAAGCTCGGGGTCGATCCCGTAGAGCTGAAAAAAGTTACCCGCCGCGATCCCCGACATGTTAAAGGCGATTTGCCAGGAGTTGGCGTCGCTCGCCAATAAGGTGCGCACCTGGAGCGATGGCACCGCCGCCAGCACGCCTACTTCCCGCTCCACTTTGCTCAACACGGCGTCGTCCAGCGGCTGGCGCTCTTCGTTAACCGAGATGACCACCAGGCCGGCCTTGCCGGTGGTGCGGTCGAAGACCTGGCGCAGGGAATCCAGGGTGGTCTGGTTGGTGATCTGGATCGCCAGGACCACCGCCACCCCCAGGACGATGCCTAACAGGGTGAGCAGCGTGCGCCCCCGCCGGCCGCGCATGTTGCGCCGCGCCAGGAAGATCGCCGAAAACACTACAGCTCCAATTGGGTCATCACATCGGCGATCCTCTGGACGGGAACGCCCTCCACCCCATTCGCCAGCTCGTGCACGATGCGCCCGTCTTTTAGGAACACCACCCGGTCGGCGTACGAGGCGGCGCGCGGGTCATGCGTCACCATGACGATGGTGGCACACCTCTCGCGGCAGGTCTTGCGCAGTAGCTCGAGCACGGCCGAGCCGGAGCGCGAATCCAGGTTGCCGGTCGGCTCATCCGCCAGCACGATCTCGGGCTGGTTGACGAAGGCGCGGGCGATCGCCACCCGTTGTTGCTGGCCTCCCGAGAGCTGGTCGGGGCGGTGTTCGGAGCGCTCGACCAGGCCCACCAGCTTGAGCAAATCTTCCAGGAGCGAGCGATGCCGGGCCACCGGCTGGTTGTCGATGATCAGCGGCAGGCCCACGTTTTCGGCCGCGCTGAGCGTCGGCAACAGGTTGTAGAACTGAAAGATGAAACCTACTTTGTGCCGCCGTAGCTCGGTGATCTCATCATCGCTCAGCCCGGAGAGTGGCTGCCCATTTAGATACACCTCGCCGGAGGTAGGGTAATCCAGACCACCCAGCAAGTGCAGCAGGGTGGATTTTCCCGAACCAGAGGGTCCCATGATGGCCACAAATTCGCCGCGCTGGACGCAGAAATCGACGCAGTCCAGCGCGGTGACTGCGACCTCACCCATCTGGTAAGTCTTTGTCAATGCTCGAGTTTCCAGTACTGTCATGGGCGCAACTATAACCCAAAACCGGACCTTTCGCACCCCCTGAGTGAAGAAACTTTAAGATTTTCAAATATAAAAGGCCCGGCAACAGCCGGTTAGATCGATCGGGCTGAGGCCAGGCCTTTTCGGATGGGTATAACCTGGGATATACCCTAGAGTATATCCAGGGTATATCCTAATAGATCGGCAGGCTTTGATCCACCTCTTGCGCCCAGGCGTTGATCCCGCCCTGCAAGTTTTTCACCTTGCGGAAGCCGGCGCTGAGCAGCAGCTCAAGGGCACGCGCCGAGCGCGTGCCTGATTTGCAGAAGACCACCATCTCCTCGGCGCTGTCCAGCTCAGACAGGCGCGCGGCCAACTGCCCCAGCGGGACCAGCGTGGCGCCCTCGATCTGCGAGATCTGCAGCTCGTGCGGCTCGCGCACATCCAGCAGGCGCAGGTGGTTGCCCTGCTGTATGCGCCCCGCCAGCTCGGTGGCGGTGATATCCCACCCGCCGCCCACTGAGCCGGCGTCGTGGTCGTGGCCCGGCACGCCGCAGAAGGCCTCGTAATCGATCAGCTCGGTGACCTCCGGGTTTGGGCCGCATACCTTGCAGTTGGGGTTCTTGCGCAGCTTGACGAACTCGAAGCTCATGTCAAGAGCGTTATACAGCATCAATTTGCCGATCAGCGGATCGCCGACTCCCAGGATCAGCTTGATCGCTTCGGTGGCCTGCAGGGTGCCGATGGTGCCGGGCAGCACGCCCAGCACGCCGCCTTCGGCGCAGGAGGGCACCAGCCCGGGCGGCGGCGGCTCGGGGAACAGGCAGCGGTAGCACGGGCC
>MGNS01000093.1:11518-14070 GCA_001795165.1 Chloroflexi bacterium RBG_16_57_11 | reverse complement strand
ACGCTCACCTGCCCGTCAAAGCGGAAGATCGAGCCGTACACATTCGGCTTGCCGGTCAGTACGCACAGATCGTTGGTCAGGTAGCGCGTGGGGAAGTTATCCGTGCCATCGATGATCAAGTCGTAACTCTCGGCGATTTGCATGGCGTTGGCGGAAGTGAACGGCTGGTTGTAAACCTCCACCTGGATGTCCGGGTTGAGATCGAGCATGCGCTGGCGCGCCGATTCGACTTTCAGCTCGCCGATCCCGGAGGTGCCGTGGATCACCTGGCGCTGCAGGTTGGAGAAATCCACCACATCGTAGTCCACCAGCCCGATGCGCCCGATCCCCGCAGCCGCCAGGTACAGCCCCACCGGCGAGCCAAGCCCGCCCGTGCCGATGACCAGGACCGAAGCGGCTTTTAGCTTGCGCTGCCCATCCAGCCCGACTTCAGGGATAAGCAGGTGGCGCGAGTAGCGCAGGATTTCCTGATGGGATAAAGAAGGTAAGGTATCTGTCATTGTTTCCTCAATAATCCGGCTTGAAGTAGGGGCGGGTCTGAGCACGGTTTGATGGAAGGGATTTGCATTTGCAGACCCGCCCCTACAACTCTCCGGCTGAAGACCCGGCCCGGTCGAGCACAACGCCCCTACCACCCTCCGGCGATACTGGGGATTAATAACAAGCGGTCGTCTGCCTTAAGCGGGGTCTCTAACCCTTTCAGGTCTTTGATGTTGTTCTCGCCGACGAACAGGTTGACGAAGGGGCGCAGCGCCCCCGTACCGTTATACAGGTGCGGCTTCAAGGACGGGAATTGACCCACCAGGTCGTTCATCGCTTCGGCGACGGTGTCGCCTCGCACCGGGATCTCGCTCTGCCCGGCGGTATAGCTGCGCAGAGGAGTGGGAATACGTAGAACCGGCATACGGTTAACTCCTTAGACTTTGAAATGATGGATCATTTCATGATCATCATGAAATGATCTCGGCAAACTGGCGCTGAAGCTTATCCAACGGCGCAACGCCATGGTTAACATAGCGCGGATTCCCCTGGGCGTCAATGATGAATGTGGTTGGCACGCTCAAGACGCCCCACTGGCTGGCGAGCTCCGGCTGGCTGGAGGCGTCGACTTCAACTACCTCCATCCGCTCGCCGATGCGCTCTTGCAGCCGCTGGATCGCCGGGCGCTGGACGGTCTTGCACGGGGCGCAGGTGGGCGTGGTGAAGTACAGCAGCACCGGCACACCGGTGCGCATCCTTTCCAGCCTGGGCGCCCGTGCACGGACGCGCCTCAGCGTGAGGCCGTTGATCGCCCGGTACACGATCAGGCCTGCCAGCAGGAGCCCCAGGGCGATGAGCAGGCGGTAAATTGGCGCGGACGCCAGGCTCTCAATGCTCATAGCGCACCTCACGGCCTTTGGGGCGCATTCCGGGGAAGGTGCCTTCCGGCGGGGATTTTCGGAAGCCGGGGACATTCAGCCGGCTGAGCCAATAATACACCGCGCAGCCAACACAGAAGCCGCCGAAGGCGTTCAGCGCCGCCAGCGCAGCCACCAGCCACACCAATCCCCAGCCCAACGCGGCGTAGCCCATCCAGAGCGCCAGACCGCCCGCCAGCATAAAGACCCCGCCCAACCCCTGGGCGAAGCGGTGCGGCTCGGGGTTATCCATCAGCACATCCGGCTTGACCAGGCCGGCCGGCTTCAGCACAGAGCGATAAACGAAGCCAAAGCCGGGTGTCTTGAACACTGTCCCCAGGATCATGGCCAGCGCGACAACGCCCGCCAGCCACGGCAGATTGAACACAAACGCCAGGATATTAAGAATAATAATCGTGATCTGGTTGACCCGCAATGCCGCGTGATCGACCCTTTGTAAATTTTCAGACATCACACACCTCTAAATCGTCTCCAGGACGATAAGGATTTCTTCGGAAAAACTCGAGCGATCTTCGCTCAGCAGCCACGAGCGGCTCTCGACCGCTTTTCCCGAATGCACGCTTGTGATCACGTAAGACAGGAACGGCATCGCCCATTCCCGGTCGAACTCGGACGGTCGGTTGGGATGATCGGGGTGCGAGTGAAAAACGCCGATCACGTCCATCCCCAGGCGGGCCGCCTCCATCTCGCCGTGCAGCACATCCTCGGCGGTGAGCAGGTAGCGGTTGTGGCGGGCGGATTGCTCGCGCGCGTTGCTAAATTCGAGCAGCCGTTGCACGGTTTTGTCCTCCGCCTGGGTATTACCCAGCATCAGCCCTGCCCCCTCCTCCGGGTAAGCCGCCTTGCCATGCGCCTGGATGCGCTGTAATAGTTCATTCGAGATTTGTAAAGCCATTCGGTCCTCAATAAACGTGCCAAGTGTCAAGTGCCATGTATCAAGTGCCAGGTTCCACGTGATACTTGATACACGGCACTTATTTCCACAGCTCTTTGTCGCTCAGGTATTTGTAGCCGGCATCCGGAAACACGGCCACCACCACGCCCTGCTCCAATTCCTGCGCCACCTGCAAAGCCGCCACCGCCGCCGCGCCGGACGAGATGCCGACGAACAGCCCCTCCTGATACGCCAGCCTC
>MGNS01000093.1:6112-11472 GCA_001795165.1 Chloroflexi bacterium RBG_16_57_11 | reverse complement strand
CCGGGAGTCTTGTGTCGTAGATGCCCGGTTTAATGGCGGTGGGCATGTGCTTCAGCCCCTCCAGGCCGTGGAAGGATGAGTCAGGCTGCAGGGCGATGAGCTGGATGGCGGGGTTGTACTGGCGCAGGTAACGCCCGACCCCCGTCAGCGTGCCGGAGGTGCCCAGCCCGGCGATGAAATGTGTGACCTGTCCGCCGGTCTGCTGGACAATTTCCGGGCCTGTGGAGTGGTAATGCGCTTCCCAATTAGCCGGGTTGTCGTACTGGTTGGCGTAGAAGTAGCGCTCCGGCTGCTCCGCCGCCATCTGGCGGGCCACACACAGCGCCCCGTCCGAGCCTTCCAGCGGGTCGGTGAGCACCAGCTCGGCCCCCAGGGCGCGCAAGATGGCGATGCGCTCCGGGCTGGCGTTGCCTGGCAGCGCCAGCGTCACAGGCACGCCCAGTGCCGCCCCAAAGGTGGCATAGGAGATGCCCATATTGCCCGAGGTCGAATCCAGCAGGCGCTTTCCGCCTTCCAGCGAGCCGTTGCACAGCGCCGTGCGCAGGATGTTCAGCGCCGGGCGGTCCTTCACCGAGCCGCCGGGGTTGAACCACTCTGCCTTGGCGAAGACCTGTACGCCCGGCGGCAGGTGCGCGCCGACCCGGCGCAGCGGCAGCAGCGGCGTGTTGCCCACGGCGGCTTCCAGCCCGCTCACTGCGGGGGTCGCGACTTGCACATTATTCACGGTTGCCAGATGGTTCATCTCTCTCCAGTACTTAACGCAAAACGGCTGAGGGACTTAAACAAAAACGGGCGGTGCGTAAGCATCAGCGATGCTCTCACGCTCAGCGAAATCGCTTTCGCCAGCGGGGCCGCAACCACCCGACGTCGGTCTATCAGCCGTTAGAAGTATAGCTTTTCGACGAGGCGGTGGCTACTGACCCCGCCTCAGACACATGCAAGTGAACATGATCAAGGATACTCCAGAGTTTTTATGATAAACTTGATAATAATTGTACGCGAGATGCGGGATTTGTCAAGGGAGGAATTGAAACATGTTGTTGTTCAGCGAATTTGACACCCCCTGCTGACCTCTAATGTGCTTGTGCTATAATCTCGACATGCCAACCATCTGCTTCTTCGACGGGATCAAATTTCAGATGTTTTATGATTTGCATAGCCCTCCACATTTCCATATTTCTATGTTGTTTATGGTGAGGAAATGGCGGTTGTAGGTATTGATCAGATCTTCATCCAGGAAGGAGCATTATCCCGGACGACCCGCGCGAAGGTTTTTGAGTGGGCTGTTATTCACCAGGCGGAGCTTCGAGCAAATTGGGAGTTGGCGCGTGGGCACCGCCCGCTTTTCCAGATTGCGCCGTTGGATTGAGAGGTTGAAAGAATGTGATTTATGTTACCAAGGTACAGGTAGTCGGTCCGAACTCGCTGTTATTGACTTACAATGATGGCCTGGTCAAACCTGTTAACCTACGCCGCATGCTGTGGGGCGAGATCTTCGAGCATCTGCGCGATCTGGATTATTTCGCACAGGTGCAGCTCAACGAATGGACGGTTTACTGGCCCAATGGGGCAGATTTTGCCCCCGAGTTTCTGTATCAGATGGAGCCGGAGCCATCCCCGTTAGTAAAGGCATAAACGGAGCGCACGCATCTACACGGTAGCCGAGGGTCAATGTTGCCATGCGCCCGGCTAGCTCAAACTCTCCGACATGACCAAATTATATCTGTTCGGGGAAAATTCCCTCCGTCCTACCAATCCGCTAAATCCGCTCGCCTGCGTTCTTTGCAGGCGCAATCCGTTGTCAGCCTTTTTCGCTCATAGCCGCAATGCGTTCTATAAGCAGCCGGTGACAACGGATTTTGGAACGGATTGAACAGATTCCGCGTGGCGTTATTCCTGCTACCTGTTGGTTTCTCCCTGCACTTTGAGCCAGTCTTGGATGAATAACCACAAGAATAAATATGTTTCTACGGCGATTTTGTTGTGAACAGTTTGCTCTGATGAATAGAACAATCATCATCTGCCCAAGAGATTGCCTCGGCCTTGTCAATCCGCTAAATCCGTTTTGTGATCCGTTGTCAGCCTTTATCATCCATAAGCAGCCAGTGACAACGGATTATGCCTGCAAAGAACGCAGGGGAACGGATTGAACGGATTCCGCAAATCGTAATTCCACTATCCGGTGGATTCGTTCTGCGTCTTGAGCCAGTCAGGTATGAACAGCCACTGGCGATTGATGCGATGCTCCTGGGTCTTTTGAGGCGGCAGAATCCGCCTGTATTGCAGGCTGCGCAGGCCGAAATTGATCAATAACCCGACAGATAGCCCGGTAATCGCCAGGTAACCAATCACCTGGGCCAGGTGGCTGTTATCCAGCCCCTTAAGCGCTTTGATCTCGACAACTACTTTTTCTTCCACGACGAAATCCGGTATGTAATAACCAATCAGGCTGCCATTTCCCAGGCTATCGAGAACCTCATACAGCCTTTGTGCTTCAAACGCCAGACCAGCCTGGATAAAATGCTCTTGCAGGTCGCGTTGGTAAATGTTCTCGCGGTGGCTTGGCCCAAGCTGGCGGTGAACCGCCATTGCGCAGCCAATAATTTTATAAGTCAGGTCATCATAAGGAGTTGCGATCAGCTTACTCTCCGCCGTAACCGCATTATACCCTGCCTGGAAGATTGCCTCTGCCTTATCAATCCGCTAAATCCGTTCCCCGAATCCGTTGTCAGCGCGCCCCATTACCCAAAGCAGGCATTACAGCGTCTCCCACAGGCGCAATCACAAAAGAAGCTGACCGGCCTACGCACAGCGCAAGTCAAGCGCGTGCCCAGGCCGGCGTGTTTCAATCCGAGTTTCAAGGTCAGCCAATCATCCCGGCTGTCTAATCCGCGACGATCTTGCGACTCTCCACATAGAAGCGCTTCTCAAACGCCTCGCCCATCGAAAAAGTCTTGCGTGGCAGGGCGCCATCCAGGATCACCGTCTTGAAAAGCTCGTTCTTATTCATGCACGGCAGGAAAAAGCCGATGTTCCCGGGCTGGCACCCAAGCCGGCTGACGGCCTCGAAACCGTGCACGTAGTCGATCTTCTCCGCGCCGCACTCCCGCATGAAGGCATCCAGGAAGCTCTGCAGCGTGCCTACCGCCAGATTCGAGCTCGGGTTGGCGATCTCCACAAAGCCGGTGGCATCTTCGGAGATGATCCCAAAAGCCTGCTTGTTCTCGCACCAGCCTTCCACCGTTTCGGTCATGATCTCCAGGTCCGGTGTGGGTGTAAACTTGTAGTCCGCCCCGAAATAAGCCTGCATTGCCTCCAGGACATCTTTCTTAAGGTTGAAAAGCACGCGGTGGATCGGGGCGAACTCCAGCCCCTCATCGTGGACGTTTTCGATTTCCACCAGGGCATATCGGGACGGGTGATCCATCCCGACACTGTGCTTGTTCTTTTCCCAGAGGCTCTTGGCAGTAGCTAACGAGTGGTTGCCGTCGCCCATCGCAAACAGGAATACGCTTTGATTTGCGCCCAGCCGGTATTTCCGCCGGAAACTTGCCGGCTCCGCCAGCGCCTCCAGCGCCCGGATCACTCCCATCTCAACCTGAGGATCGACGATCTGGAAGCCCGCCAGGTGCCCGCTGCCAAGCATCAGGTCGAAGTCATAATGCTCTAGCAGCTGACCCGTCTCCCGGCCTGCCAGGCTCCCCAGCGGCTCGATTACCGTGCGCTCGGGATCGTCGATCAAGACAATAATATGCGGGATCTCCAGGATCGCCTGTTCGCGGATCTTGATGCGCGGCGGTAGCCGCTCGATGATCGTGCCTTCGGTGGCGCGAATCAGGCTCTGCGAGCCTTTCTGAAAATCGTATTTTTCCAGATCCATGCACAGCAGAATCCCCCGGCGACACTTGCTGCCAAACCACCGCTCGATGTAAAAAATGCCTTCGTGGGGCACGAGCAAGCCTCGCTCCAGGTACTCCCGCATCCGAGTGTTGACACCACGCGTCCTCTGCACCTCTTCCGCGGTCCCCAGGTAGATCTCCGGCAAAACCAGATGAAATGTCGAAGGGCTCTCACCAACGATCTGCTCGACCTGCTCCCAATATTCCGGCTCAGAGGTGTACTGGTCGCAAGCGACCACCGCCCACTTCGCCAGGTCCACCCCCTTCGCAGGCAGATAGACCTGGGGGATGCCTACACCGATATGCTCAAAGGTCCTCATAACCATAAATCCCGAAGGGATCAACCCATCTGATGGTAAAACTCGATGAGCTTTTCGGCCACTTCGGCGCCGATGCGCTGCTGGGCCTCACGTGTGGCTGCGCCGATATGCGGCGAGCCGATCACCTGTTCGAGCGTGAACAATTTGTGACCCTCGCAAGGCTCCTGGGCGTAGACATCCAGGGCCGCCCCGGCCACCTTACCGCTCACCAGCGCGTCGTACAGGGCGTCCTCGTCCACGATCCCGCCGCGGGCGCAGTTAATGATGCGCACGCCGGGCTTCATCTTCGCAAACCCCGCGGCGTCGATCATGTGTCGGGTTTCCTGAGTAAGCGGCATATGGAAGGTGATGTAATCGGCCTGCGACAATAGATCATCCAGGCTCACCCGGGTGAGGTGCTCCGGGGCTACTGCATGCGGGTCATAGACAACAACATCCATCCCCAGTGCCAGAGCGCGCTTGGCGACCTCTTTCCCGATGTTGCCGATGCCGACGATGCCCAGCGTCTTGCCGCCGATCTCGTCACCCTCGAATTTCTTTTTCTCCCACTTCCCGGCCCTCATCGAGGCAGTGGTCGCGGGGATGGCGCGCGCCAAAGCGATCATAAAACCAATCGCCAGCTCGGCCACCGAAGCCGAGCTGGACAGGGGGGTGTTCAGGACGGTGATGCCTTTGGAGCGAGCGTAATCGGCGTCGATCGTATCCAGGCCCACGCCGCCGCGCACGATCACCTTCAGGTTCGGGGCCAGGTCGATCAAGGGCGCGCGCACTTTTGTGCGGCTGCGCACCACCATGCCATCGTAATCTTTCAATACGGAATTAAGCTCATCGGGCGTGATGCTGTCACGCACATCCACGGTCAGGCCGGCGAGGCGCATGCGCTCGACGGCGGAAGATTCCATTGGGTCGCAAACCAGGATTTTCATGGCCTATAGTCCCAAAATATCGTCGATCTGAGCGGTCAGCCATTTCATATCGGCCAGGGTCAGGTCGCCCATGTGCGCGATGCGGAAGCACTTGTCTTTGAGGTCGCTGTAACCATTGGAGATCATCGCCCCGCGCTGGCCCAGCTCTTTATTCAGGTCACCGATGTTGATGCTGCGGGTGTTCTCCACATTGGTAACGGTATAAGACAGGTAGC
>MGNS01000093.1:857-6106 GCA_001795165.1 Chloroflexi bacterium RBG_16_57_11 | reverse complement strand
CGCCGTACAGCCGGAAGTTCTTGCACGCCCACCCCCGGGTGTACTCCGCCATCTCGGTATGGCGGGCCCAGCGGTTCTCCAACCCTTCCGCTTGGATGCTGTCCATTTGTACATTCAGCGCCTGGATCAGGCTGATGGCTGGAGTAGCCGGCGTTTGTGACTTCTCGTAGTGTTTGTCCATCATACTCCAGGCGAAGTAGTGGCCGCGATTGGGGATCTTCAAGGCTTTCTCGCGAGCGCGATCGCTCACCGCGCACACCGTCAGGCCTGGCGGCAGCGCAAAGCACTTCTGCGTCCCGGCAAAACACACATCCAGCCCCCAGGCGTCGAACTCGATCTTCACTCCGGCCATGCAGCTCACCGCATCCACCTGGATGATCACCTGCGGATACTTCTTGTGGATCATGGCGGCGATGCCCTCGATCGGGTTCATCACGCCGGTGGCGGTCTCGTTCATGGTCAAACAGATGGCATCATAATCGGCCTTGCTGAGCGCCTCATCCCCCAGGTCGACGGTGATGGCCTGGCCCGAAGCGACTTCGAGCTTGTCGAATGGGACGCCGTTATCTACCACGATCTCATGCCAGCGCTTGGAGAACGCGCCACACACGGTGGTCAGGGTGCGCTTCAGCGAGGACTGGCGGATCGAGCCTTCCATCACGCCGGTGGAAGAGCTGGCGAAAAGGTAAACCCGCTGATCGGTATAGAGCATCTGCTGTAGCTTGGGGGTGACGGCGGCCTGCAATTCCGAGTATTCCTTGGCACGGTGGCCGATCATCGGGACGGTCTGGGCATTCAGAATTTCCTCGCGCACATGGGTTGGGCCGGGGATGAACAGCTTTTTGTACATAAACTCTCCTTATTTCATTAAAGTTTTACCGGGAGCTGTGAAAATATTCACTATGCTGCAGGCGCTCTGAGGTCGTGAGCGCCTGGACATCTTGTTGGCCGGAGAAATAATCGGTTGTGCAGGTCGCCCGGATCAGGCTGCGGAACAGGGTCATGAAAAGAGCAGTGCCCACCTCCTTTCCGCACACATCCCCGACCACGCAGGTTAGCTTCCCATCGGGCAGCAGGAAAGCATCGTAAAAATCGCCTGCAACTTCGCGGGCGGCTTTAAAATATGCTGCGATTTCCCAGCCATCCACTTTTGGAAGCTCGTAGGGCAAAAAATCCATCTGGATTTCTCGGGCAATTTCCAGCTCACGCTCCAGGCCTTTTAGATAAAGTTGTTCCAGGTCATGTAAGCGTTTCTTTTGCATGCTGGATGAGATACGGGCGTGCAACAGGACGGGCTCAAAGGGTTTGGGGAGAAAATCTTCGGCCCCCAGTTGGATGCCCCTCACCACGCTTTGTAAATTATTGCTGGCTGATATGACAATCACAGGGATATCCCGCGTGTCAGGATTCGCTTTAAGGCGTGAAAGCACTTCAAAGCCATCCATGATCGGCATCATGATATCCAGCAAGATCAGGTCGGGGGCCTCAGATTGCACCTTATCAAGTGCGGCCTGTCCATTAATCGCCGCAAAGGTAGTGTTTATAAACATCATGGCGATTGAGAAGTACAACGAGCTCAGAAATATCTTTTTTAGGAGTCTGTATTAGCGAGAGTGGCATTCCCTACCTCCTGGAAGTAGACCACTATCTATTGTACGGGCAATTGCCCTGAAATCCATCTAATGAAAGTCACAACTCATCGGGATGATTCTACACCACAAGAGCAGAGAATGTATGCGGGTCGTGGTGATGTCTCCTTCGTGGGAGAATTCCCAATATGCACAAAACTATTGTTCCTGTGCCAACGCCTTTATCCTCTCCTCATCCATCTCTGCAAAGTGCTCCATCAGCATACGGTGGATGAAAATGTAGCCCCCGCCTACGCGGCGCAAGAAGATGCGGTCGGTGCAGTAGTCTAGGAAGGCGACAATATTCCAAGGGAGGTGACTGGACCAGTAGAGAAATAGACGTGAGAGTAGGTGAACAATTATGAAGAATCCTCCATACAATAAACCGAAAGCCAGCCCCATTATCAATCCTCTAATATTCCAAGCTAATAGCGCAAAAGGCAACCCAAAAATCAGCGCCGCAATAAGACTGTTTTTCAGTGATTTTTTTATACCCTCTCCGACCATTCTTCTATTTTCAACCACTGTACTACGGAGCCCGATTATCAGGACGGAAACCAAACCAACAAGAATCCCGGCCTTTATAATAAAATCATCCAAACCAACAAACAGTCCACCAATCAATAAAATAAACAACCCGAAAGCTAGACCTATTATTGAGCCACTCAAAGACAAATTTAGCTTTTCAGTGGGCTCGAGATCCCCTATCCTACCGGTAATTATCCCGAAAATCAGTCCAAAAATCAACCCAAAAGGTAATCCTTTATTCCACCCACCGATCAGCCCATATAAAAGGCCAAATAATATCGCAAGAATTAGCCCTATACTAAATCTGCGTGCCTTTTCTGAATATGGAAACCAACTGGGTCGAATATCTTCAATGTAAAATAATGATTGCTGATGTTTTTTCATACTGGCAGCAAGCCATACTAGTAGTTTGACTGTCTGGTTTTTTGGAAACTTAGGATTGTTGCCCCTGCGTTTGAACATCTGGTCGACATAATCATCAAATAAACTCTTGCGGAAATAAGTTGTCGTTTCAAGGTTTTTCAGGCTTTCAACAGTCGCATTCTGGTAAGTAAGAATTAGGATATTCAATATCAACGGCGTTTGGGCAAACTCACGAAGTTCTGGGTCACAATTGACAAATTGATGTACCACCACTAGACCATTTCCAGCAGATCGTAAATACGTATCCACCTGTTGATCGGTTAGCGGTTGGATGAGCACCGCTCCGCCCAACTTGAGGTGTGCTGTCAGGGCTTCATACTCCTGTCTCCGACTGCAAATCGTTAGTTGCACAGTGTGCTCTTCTCGATAAGAGTTTATGGCCTTCACGCATGCTTCTCGGTTCTCAGCCTTGACTTCATCCAATCCATCTATAAGAAGCAGTAATTCATCGTTCTCTACCCACAAGCGGCTTACCTTCTGCGGCACATAGTATTTCGCTCGAAGTTCGTCTACTAGCCAATCAGCAAAACTCTGTTTTGGTATCCAAGATGACAGATTGAACACTACCGGGATGGGTTGCAATGAGTCTTCCTGGGCTCGCTTTATCGCCTGGCTGGCTAGTTTGAGTAGCATGGTCGTCTTGCCAGAGCCAGGTTCTCCTAGGATAAGCAACGCTCCGCTTGCTTGGTCGAATAGCTCATGCATTGTTGTCCCGAAAGCCACCATCCTAGGTTCACGGTCTGGGATCTGCATCACCATGTCCCAGGGATGCTCGACTGCATTTGGCCTGGTTTCCATGCAAAGCTCAATGAATACCTCATTGTAAAGAGACTTCCTCAGATAATCATCGATCCAGGTATTCCAAATCTTCTGAAGCATATTGCGGCGGTTGAGCAACTTTTGGTTCTGGCCTAGGATATCTTGTCCTCGCTCAACCTTTCGATACTCTCGGAGTTGTAGAGCGAATCCTACAATCGTAACCGCGCCAATTAGGGCCAAGATAAGATAGTAAAGATAGTTATTCACCTTATCTGGTAAATGAGGTTGGAGGAATACAGTGACCACCCAAGCAATAAGGGTCAACACAAGTACAATGAGCAGGGTGGTTATTAGAGACTTTCTCATTTGCTTCGAAGGATGCTTGAAAGTTAGATATCTTCGCTCCGCAGTTGCTGCACTGGTAACGGCTACAATCGTATCAAATCCGTCATTGGACAAGCCAGTGGAAAGGTGCTCATGGGCTTCGCAGGAGGAGCGAGATACCATAACGAACAGCCCTGACCTAACCGAAGTGCATTCACATTCTCAGTGAGCTGATAAGTTCTGGGGGCCAGTATACCGTATGCCCAGGAGAAAGACAGCTCGGCAACCACGAGAATGAGGGTGATCGTATCCCGTAAGTCGTTCATTCTGAGCACACCAAACAATGGTCAGGTGGAGCCATTTCAGTGGCATCTCTATCGTAGAGAACGACTTCCTTCAACTCGAGTTGCTTACCATATTCTTCACATTGCGGTAGGCTATTATTGTCAAGGATGTGGTAGTTGTACAACAAGAACATGCTATTCAGTGTAATTTAGGGGATTAGGCGAATGTTCGAAGTTGTAACCACTTCGGTAATTTTCATATTAGCCAAAGAGGACGAAGCTCAATCCCACTATCTCCACACTTAATATGATCATTGGCTATTAATCCACGGTGTGTATGTTTCACAATTATGTTGTCCGACACCATCTCTGCAAATTGCTCCATCAGTATGCGGTAGATGAAGACATAGTCCCCACCTATCAGTCCAAATCGGTATGGCTCGCCTCGGTGCGGGCGGCGATTGCTTTCTTGATGCCTGCCTCGAGCTCCTTCCACACTTCAGGACGGGTCCGCTGGCAGGTGTCCAGCAACGCCTTCACCGGCCCAACGGATTGCCCTTTGACCAGCCTGGCAGTCCGCTCCGGGAGGCTGTAACGGGTGACTTTGAAGAGCTTGAGCTTCTTCTCCTCCGTGGCCTCGAGCAGGCCGCGCTTTGCCATCCCGGCTTTCAGCAGCTCCAGGGCAGT
Source organism: Chloroflexi bacterium RBG_16_57_11 (assembly GCA_001795165.1). Lineage (GTDB taxonomy): Bacteria > Chloroflexota > Anaerolineae > Anaerolineales > UBA4823 > RBG-16-57-11. Next base: position 1,473 of record MGNS01000093.1, on the reverse strand, counting down.
GGTCCACGGGGAGATGGAGTCTTTATGCAGCCATGTGTAAAGAATTGTGTAGATATCGTTTTTTTCCTTGAGTGCCATCTGGGTCGCCATGCCTGCATAAGTGGCTTCCAGGCTGCCTTCGGGCAGGTTTTCCCGGTGTTGGGCCGGGGCGGCAAATAGCTCTCGCACCTTGCGTAAACCCAGGGTAGCCTTCCGCTCTCGCACCTCCAGGCGGAATGCGCCGGCCTGTTCGCAAGCCAGGATCGCAGTTGCCAGGATTGTCCCTCCAAGCTGGGCGAGAGACACCTTCTCATCAGAGTGGATTAGATCTACGTTTCCCAGCTTCACATTTTCGGCGAACTGCTCGCCGTTCAGGAAGACCACCTCGCTGGGGGTGAGGGGATTGTCCGGGTCGATGTTGTTTGTGAACATGGATCTGACCTCCTTCGGCAAGTATAATCACTTCTTGCCGGCAAGGCACTGACAAATCAGATGGATGTCACACTTCGACCGGGTTGTTCACGTCGGCGCTCCACTCCAGCCAGCCGCCATCGTAGACGGCGATCTCCTTCCAGCCCATCAGCCAGGCGTACAGGAACGCTTCGCTGGCCCGCCAGCCGGTGCCGCAGTAGAAAAT
>MGNS01000093.1:0-690 GCA_001795165.1 Chloroflexi bacterium RBG_16_57_11 | reverse complement strand
AGCCGCTTGCCTGGCCATTGTATTCCTCCCAGGTGCGCACGCAGGCGATCACCGCCTGGGGGTCGGTCAACCGGGCGCGCACCTGGGAGATATCGACGATGTATTCTGGATGGCCTGGAAGGGGACGTCCAAACGAACGGGCAGGGGTCGGCATGCGAAGCCCCATTTCCAGCTCATAGCCGCCTGCCTTCCACGCCTCGATCCCGCCATCCAGCCAGCGGACGTCCTCCACCCCGGCGTACAGCAGCACCAGGACGGTCCGGGCAATCGCCAGCGGGTCCTGACCATATAGCACGATAGACTGATTGTAGGTGATGCTGTGCCTCAACAACACCTGCTCGAGCTCCGCGGCCGGCAGGACGTTCCACGACGGCGCCCGCTCGAAGTCGTTGGAATCCAGGTAGATGGCCCCGGGAATATGTCCTGAATGGTATCTATCAATTTGCTGATCGCCAACTTCGACGATCAGCAGGCTCTCCCCACCTAAGGCCAGTGGGCCTGAGCCAGCCATCCGGTCGTGCAGCCAGGCAGGGTTCACAACCGCAGGGAGATCTTTTCTCATCCGGATCACTTAGCCGAGTCCCATCAGCTTCGGGCGGTACTGCAAGGCCTCCGCCAGGTGCTGCGGGGCGATGCTTTCGCAGCCGGCCAGGTCGGCGATGGTGCGCGCCAGTTTGAGCACGCGGTGGT
>MGNS01000092.1:43370-47134 GCA_001795165.1 Chloroflexi bacterium RBG_16_57_11 | reverse complement strand
TTTGATCTCTCATCCTTATTTGGTTGAAATCCAATTTGCGTGGCGGGCGCATGCCATGCGCCCCTACGACTTTCTAATGTTATAGACGGATAAGCGCGCAAAAAGGATACACCCCTGGATGGGTGTTCTTCACCAGGTATTCGATTAATGCTGGCGGCTTGGGATCTGCTTCAGCTGGTGCGCCAGGGCATCTCATCCGCCCAGTAATACTCGCAGTGGTTCAACAAGTCTTCCCTTAGCCTGGCTCTGGCGCGATGCAAGCGAATTTTGACCGTGTCCAGTGTGACGTCAAGGACTTCGGCGATCTCTTTATTACTCAGCTCTTCCAGCTCGCTTAGAACCAGGACCGTCCGGTAGTCATCGGGGAGCTTTCCAATGAAGTCCATCAGGCATTCGGTCATGTACTTCTGCACCAGTTGCTTCTCAATTTCAGGCGTTTTTTCCCCCGTCCAGGGATTGCCATCTTCCAGCTCGGTCTCAAGGTGTGGCAAGCCATCCTCGGGGAACTCGAGCAAAGCGACCTGCTGGTAGGATGGACTACGTAGCCGGTCCACAGCCAGGTTGGTGGCAATGCGGTACAGCCAGGTGGAAACCTGCGCTTCGCCACGAAAGCCCGCCAGGCTCCGGCCAGCCTTGACAAAGACCTCCTGAGCCAGATCTTCCGCATCACTCTCCCCTACCAGGCGCGTCAGATAGCGCAGTACCTTCGGGTGAAATTCGGCGTAAAGGCTCGAGAAATTCAGCTTACTGGCATCCATACAAATCTGCTTCCATATCAAAAAGGCCTCACCGTATTTATAGCATAGATTTTACAGGAAGTCCCACGCAATTTGACTATCTGAGATCCCATCGCTAGCCTCCTCAGGCTTGCATTAGGGTTAAACACAAACCCGAAGGGTAACGGAAATCCTTCGGGTCCGGATGAATTTATCAAAACCAAGGTAGGACAGGCGGTCAGCCTGTCCTACAACCCAGACAAGGAACGGAGCGAAAAGTTATCTCGAGATTTACGGCACGCAATAATACAGGTAAACTTCATCCACGTACATACCTGTGTTATAACCATCACCCCAGTCGGTCGCTCCAAACAGGACGCTGATCGTATCGCCTCGGAGATCTAAATGAGCACCGCCCAAATTCGTCAGATCATACGAACGATAGAGCCAGTAGTACGAGTTGATCGGGAACCACTTGAACATCTGGTGGATCGTGTCGTCGATATCCGTTGAGCTGACAATTTGGGCGTATTGAGCCTCGGTGGCGTCCGGGGCGTTGGGGTCCATGGCAGCGTCCATGGCGGCCTGTTCCTCGATATGGTAACCCCACCAATCGGCACTACGAGGCAGCACGCGGAATTGCAGTCTCACGGTATCTGCCGTCGCTGGGATGGTGACGGATTGATAGAACTCGCCCGTGGTGTACTGGTTCAGGAATGTATTGGTGGTGCTCAAAGACCAGCCGGTGAGCATCGACCAAACCGGACTGTACCAGAACTCCTGTGTAAAGGCGGCCGGGTGGTTATTGCCAGGATTGTGAATTGTCCAACCAGCCACTCCACTGTCTAAGGCGGGGTTGAGCAGCAATTGGGTGCAGGCAGCCAGCGAGATTTGATCCGCCTTCGAGACCGCGGTGAAGTTCAGGTTGTTCATGTTCGCGGAGACGTTCAGATCGGCCACCCCCGGCTCAAAATCATAGCCATCCTTTGCTGCGACGATATGGCGTTGGCCCACCGGGGCGTTCATCTGATAGACCCCGTTAACGTCCGTAACGCCCACCTGGCCAAATTCTGTCGATACAGTCGCGCCAGACACGGGAAGATCCTGTGCGTCCTTGATCTGGCCGGTGAGCAGGTAGGAAGGTGAAAGCCTGGTCACCAGGGGCAGGTAGAGGGTTGTGGCGGTCCCTTCCGGCCGGTCTGGTGTTGTCGGTCCATCCTGGGCTAGGACTGGACTGGCGACAGACAGGATGACAACTAAGATCGCAATCAATGTGAGCAGTTTTTTCATTTTGTCACCTCTTTCCTTGTCGAAAAATAAGATTATTCGATCATTTCACCCGTCAGCATATGATACACGAGAATCAAATGCTGCACATAAAATTTTATTATCATCGCCAAAAATTTGCCATTAAATCTGCATTAATTGAGCTTACCAAATTTGCTGACTCTTTCAGGATTTAAGAAGATGAAAAATCGGCTAATTAGCTCGGACTTACCGCTGCCTCACCACCCGATTGGTAACACACCTCTCCGATCTAAACGATGCAACCCAGCTTCTCGAGCCAGGGACACTGCTTCGTTGTATTCTGCGCGTGTGATCGGCCGGTTAAGTTTTGGAAACTGGTTGCGGTAGCGCCGCACGTTGTGCTCCGGCCGATATTGATCCATCAGGTTCAAATATGTATCAGGCGAGATCTCTTCCGCCAGAAAACGCACGATTTCCTTGGTGCCCGCCAGGCCATTGGGCAGCACCAGGTGGCGTACCAACAGCCCGCGCTGCGCCAACCCGTGTTGGTCAACTATCAGATCGCCGACCTGCCGGTGCATCTCCTTCACCGCCGCCTGGTTGGCTTGCGGGTAGCGCCGGGCTTTCGAGTACGCCCAGGCTGAACCTGCGCTGGCGTACTTCATATCTGGCATGTAGATATCGATCACACCATCCAAAAGGCTAAGCGCGCTCAACGAATCGTACCCGCCGGTGTTGTATACCAGCGGAAGCCGAAGGCCGGCTTTGGCGGCGATCAGCACTGCCGCCAGGATCGGTGCAACCACATGGGTCGGGGAGACGAAATTAATGTTATGGCACCCGGAATCTTGTAGATCCAACATCACCGTTGCCAGAATTTCCGGCTTCACCGGCTCCCCGGCATCCATCTGGCTGATGTCGTAGTTCTGGCAATATTGGCATCGCAGGTTACATTGGGCGAAAAAGATCGTCCCCGAGCCTCTCCAACCACGCAATAGGTCTTCCTCTCCCCTATGCGGGCCATAACTGCTCAACCGCGCCCGCTCCCCGCTACGGCATACCCCTAGCGCCCCCGCCCGGCGATCCACCTTGCATTCCCAGGCGCAGAAATCGCACCGGGACAGGCGCTCGTAAGCCTGCTCCGCGCGCCTAATCAGTTCGCCGGTATGCAGTAAACTAAGATATGCTGGCTCGAATGCCCGCCCTACCATTTCTCCCCTGCCTGATCTTCTGACACAGAATTACATGTTGGACTACAAAACTGGTCCGCTGTAGCCCGTGCCGCGGTTGAACTCCATATCTCGTCGCGCTTCGTCCACATCGCCGCTGACCAGCGACCAGTCTTTAGCCGTCAGTCCATCGATGCCGCGTTCTTTCAGCTTGTCGATGAACTCAGCGTACTCATTGTTCAGCCCCTCGGCCACTTCCGGGTTGAGCGCGTCACCGATGACGGTAGCTTTTTGCTCCTCGAGCAATTGCCGCACCTGGGCAAATCGCATATCATCCACGACCAGCATCAACGCCGATGTGCCCGGGGTAAGGGATTCGGCCAGCGCTTTGAGGTCTTTGTTGTCGAAGCCAGTATCGTGCAGCTTCGCGGCCAGCCCGCCAACCAGCGCACCAGCTGCCGTAGTAGCAACCACAGCCGGACCAAGCAGGACGCCCACCAGCGCCCCCACCACACCGCCTACCGCCGCACCCTTACCGCCGCCGGCGTCGCCTGGCTCGTAGATTCGCAGTTTGCCAGCCGCATCCTTCTGGATGACCGCCACCTCACGCAATCCGAGCTCCGCTTCCAGC
>MGNS01000092.1:30681-43300 GCA_001795165.1 Chloroflexi bacterium RBG_16_57_11 | reverse complement strand
CGGTCCGTAGTTCATTGAACACTCCTTTAGCTCTGGATTATGATAATTTATCCAACAAGTGGGGTTTAGTATACCAGAAATCCCTTATGCAAGACCCTCACGGTGGGAGAGGACTAACCGAGATCGTTAATCCCGACCATCTCCTGCAGCGTGATACAATAGAAAACCAATCATAGATTAGCTCTAGAGGTATCCCAAATGGATCACTCCCTGCGCCAACAATTGCAGACCGGTAAGCTCTTGATCGCCGACGGTGCCACCGGCACGATGCTTATGTCCGCCGGCCTCCCAGCTGGCTCCGCACCCGAGCTGTGGAACGCCGAGCGCCCCGAGCAGATTGTCGCTTTGCACCGTGCATACCTCGAGGCCGGATCACAGATTATCCTGACCAACACCTTCGGCGGCAGCCGGATAAAGCTGGACAAGTTCGGCATGGGCGATCGTATGCGCGAGCTGAACCTGGCAGCTGCGTCTCTGGCGAAGCAGGCCAGCCAGGGCAGCGCATTTGTCGCCGGTGACATCGGTCCCACTGGAGAGCTAATGCACCCTATGGGACCGCTAACCTACGAGGTCGCCTTGCGGGCTTTTGCCGAGCAGGCCGCCGCCCTGGCCGAGGGTGGGGTGGACTTAATCTGGGTGGAGACCATGACGGATTTGAGTGAAGCCAAAGCGGCCGTGGCAGGCGCCCGGCAGGTCACCGATCTACCAGTCTTCTGCTCGCTCAGCTTTGGGCGAAAGGGGCGCACGATCATGGGCGTCAGCGCCAGGCAGGCCGCCCAGGAGCTCTGGCCTATCGGTCTGGACGCCATTGGTGCCAACTGCGGCGAAGGCGTGGAGATGATCCCGGAGGTCCTGCGCCAGATGCGTGAAGTTTTACCAAACGCCCCGTTAATCGTCAAGCCCAACGCCGGATTGCCAAAGCTGGTCGCCGGACAGACCACATACGATCTGAGCCCGGATGACTTCGCCTTACGGATGAAAGAATTCATTGCTTTAGGAGCCCAGGTGATCGGCTCATGCTGCGGGAGCAGCCCCGCCTACATCGCCACGCTACGCAGAACGTAAGAGGCAATATTGCGCTTTATCCCTTCGGCGGTGTTTACTTAGATTGAGTTCAACCTTCTGAAATGGGTACAATGATCCACCGGATTGCAACCATCATTGCCAAATGAACAATTTCACAGCCTACCCGACCCTTTACCAGATTAATGCACGAACCTGGGTTAACCAGCGCGCCCGCCAGCTAGACGGAGTTGCGACCCTTGCGGATATCGCCGATTCAGAGCTGGATGATATCGTCAGCCATGGATTTGATTGGGTTTACCTGCTCGGCGCCTGGCAGAGAGGCGAAAACGGGCGACGAATGGCCCGTCAAGATGCAAGTTTGCGCAGGGTAGCGCTGCGGCATATCCCCGACCTTCAGGAGAGGGAAATCTGTGGATCCTGCTTTGCAATTACAGGGTATCAAATAAGCTCTGATCTGGGCGGTGATCCGGCCCTGGCGAATTTACGAGAGCGCTTACACCAGCGTGGCATACGCCTGATGTTGGATTTTATCCCGAACCACACCGCCATCGACCACCCTTGGGCCTGGAGCCAACCCGGGTATTACATCCAAGGTACCGACGAAGACATCCACCTCGAACCGAAGAATTACGTGCGAGTCACAACGGCGCAGGGCGAGCGGGTGCTGGCCCATGGGCGCGACCCGCATTTTCCCGGCTGGAACGACACACTCCAGCTCAACTATGCCAATCCATTGGTCATCGAGGCGATGACACAAGAGCTGCTGAGTTTAGCCGAACGCTGCGATGGATTGCGCTGCGATATGGCCATGCTGGTGCTCCCGGAGGTTTTCGAGCATACCTGGGGCCAACGGCCGGCGCCATTTTGGCCATACAGTATCCAACGATTGCGCAAGCGCCATCCTGACTTTATCCTCCTGGCGGAGGTGTACTGGGATTTGGAACAAATTTTACAAGAGCAGGGGTTCAATTATACCTACGATAAACATTTATATGATCTTTTGCGTGAAGGGCGCGCCCAGCCGATCATCCACCACCTGCATTTAGATCTAGGCTATCAGAGCCGTATGGCGCGGTTTTTGGAGAACCACGACGAGGAGCGCGCCGCAGCGATCTTCCCGGATGAGCGACACCGCGCTGCTGCGACAGTAACCTACCTGGCTCCGGGATTGAGATTTTTTCACCAGGGACAGCTGGAAGGTCGCCGGTTTAGAACTCCGATGCAGCTCTGTCGCAGCCCGGAAGAACCGGTCGATCTGGGGTTGCAGAATGATTACCGACGACTTCTGGCTTGCCTGGCACAGCCCATCACCCATCAGGGAGAATGGCAATTGTTGGAGGCGCACCCAGCCTGGGATAACAATTCCAATTGGAGCGATTTCATTCTATATTTTTGGTATTACGCCGAAAAGATGCTTTTGGTTGCGGTTAATTATTCAGCTCACTCCAGCCAATGCTTCGTGAGGCTGCCTTTCCCGTGGCTGCAAAATCAAGACTGGAGCCTGGAAGACTGGCTCAGCCCGATGGTTTACGTACGCCATGGCGATGAGATAACCAGCAAGGGCTTATATCTAGATATGACGCCCTGGGGAGCCCATGCGTTCGATCTGAAACCCGTCAAATAAAATACCGCATATCCAAAGCCGGTTATCCCAAAGGACCTCGAGGAAAAACGTGTTTTTACCCATCTTTCCCCTTGTCCTCCAGCCAATGATCAGGCCGTAGCCTGACTTTTAACAAAAATCTTAATCTAATAACAGAACATATTTTCTATTATTGTGTTATAATTCCGATTGCTGTCTCCCTGGGAGAGGGCGGGCAGACCCAATAATGGCTGAAAGAAATACGGCAGACCCCCATTCGCCTCCTCCGGCTGCCCGCCCTCTTCAAACGATATAAATTGGACCGATCCGCCTATGGTTTATGCCGCATGCAGGGCAAGCTGACATAGATCGGGGTCGATTTTTGACAATCGGTCGTGTAGCGCCATTTACCAGCTGAATAGCCACAGCCAGCAGGCACCACCTTGGCAACCACATGGCCACACTGCAGATAGACAATCGTTGCGCCATAGTAAGGAAAAACCTTGATCAGAGTGGTTTCCCCTCCTACACTTCGGTACGCTGACGCCGCCCCGAAACCGGCACTGGCCTCCGCGCTATTGGGCTTGCCAGCCGGGACGACCACCTTCTCAGTTGGCATATCCGCCTGCGTAGATTGGCCGGCAAAAGCGGGGGTTGCCAGGGTGACGATCAATCCAAAGCAAAAAAACACTACCAGCATGTAGCATAAAAACCGCTTAAGAGTCATTGCACACCTCCATTCTTATTTTCGTGGATTATCTCCAGAATGTCAATACCTTTATCAAGCAGATCGCCGATCGACCATCCCGAAATACAAATTCGCCCAAATCTTTAGAATTTTCTAAAGCCATGCCAATGCCAGTCGCAACGGTTTATAATCAATCAAGGCAAATGAAAAAAGCACTCTATCGGATCATTTACCTGCCTTTGCTGGCATTCTTGCTGGCGGCGTTCGGATCAATCCAGACCGCCCAGGCGCAAACGGACGCGCCTACTCCCATCCCTACTCCCATACCTTCTCCTATACCTCCCCCCCTCACACATATCCCACCTGACTTTCGGCTGATCGACGCCGCATTAGGCGTTCAAATCTACCGTAAAGACTATGCCAACGGTAATCCGGATTTCGTTCAGGTAATTGACCTGAGCCAGGGAGCGCGTGTCGAGCTGCTTTATGGAAATATCACAGAAGAGCGCCCAGAAAAAGGATCTTATGGCGGTGCTGACCCGCGCATGACTTCTCCAGCCTTGCAAACCTTCTGGCAAGGTATGTTGAATGAAGATCAGGACGCATTCTGTGTGACAAACGGCACATTTTTTTATATGCCTGAGTACCCAACCAGACTTGCATTTCCTTTGAAAGTTAACGGGAAAATCATCACGGAGGGTTGGGGGATCGATACCTACATCAACCAGAAGCTGATACTTGAGCTGTGGCCAGATCGAGGCGCAATTCGGAATTTATATCAAACCACGCTGTACAGCTCTGACGCGCCGAACATCCTCGGCGGGCTTACCGAGCAGGCCAATAAGCGAGCAAAATTTGCGGTTGGCCGCACCTTTGTGGGGTTGGATGACCGCGACAAGGATGGAAAACAGGAGATGTTACTGGTACTCAATACACAGACTGCCCTTCAATCCGGTGCTGCGGCTGTGCTGCGCGATTTCGGAGCGGATCGAGTGATGATGCTGGATGGCGGTGGATCGACCCAACTATTGTGCAAAAGCGGCTGGCACATCCGCTCCGACCGGCCAATCCCACAGGCGCTGGCGGTGTTCGCGGCCGAACCACCGCCGGTTTCGGTCCAATTAGTAAAGGAGCCAGGCTGGTCGGTTCTAGTGCCAGGCGAGGCTTTTCCCATCGAGCTGGAAATCCGCAACACCGGCGTAGTGAGCTGGACCGAACAGACGACTCAGCTGGAGCTACACCCAGGAACACTGGGGATGAACCGCTGGCTGCCTGTGGAAGACACAATTCTGCCTGGCGAGCGGGCAGTTTTCACCGATACGTTGTCTACTTTCCATGAGCCTGGCCTGTATACCTCGCCAATCGACTGGCAAATTATTTACGAAGACAAGGCTTATCCAGGCCAGAGCATACAGGCAATTGGGATAGTCCTCCCCGAGGAGCTGGCTGCCAGGCGGGGTGAACTTGAGTTGAAGATACAAGGCTGGAAGGACCTGCCCCCTCAACAGATCCAGGATCAGGTGGAAGCCTGGATTGAAGAACACAGCGTGAAAGAGCTGCCAACGATTGAGGCGCTGGAACCAGCGCCGACCAGGACCGTCGAAGTAGAAATCCGCCCGCTGGATGCAATTCTGATTCCCTTACTAATGCTGCCGATCGTTTTAATCATGGGTTTTATCCTAAGCAGGAGGAACGCCGGCGGTTAGCTCGCGGGTAGCTAGACCACAGCTATAGCGCGATTGGTTGGGCAATCAGCCTGAATTGATCAACAAATTTTAGCCATGATCTGCCCATATTGCCAGGAAGAACACGCTGAACATGTACATATCTGTCCAAACGCCGGGCTACCCCTGGAGAGCCGGGTGTCTTGCCCACACTGCGGTCGAGCGGTGCGCCTTGGCGCGCACTACTGCGCTGCCTGCGGTGCAGACTTGCTGAGCCAACCGCCGGCAGCCCAGATCGAGCCACCGATGAGTGCAGAGGGAACCGGCGGAGCCATGCAAACGGGTTCGCAGAGCTACACTCGCCCATCGGTTTCACTGGTCGAGCTTTCGCGGCGTAAGACTCGAGCCTATCGAACCTTGATTCCGATTTCGCAACAGGCGAATCAGTCGCGTGTAAAGCAGAGCAAAGCCTGGCAACTCACCGGCTATGCGCTGCTGATTCTCGTGCTACTGGCCGGCGCGGTTGGACTCTATTTGATCTGGATCCAGCTGCCCTAGGCTCGATCTCTCGTTACATGTAGCCTGACAGCCCCATGGCCTGACAGAACGCTGCCAGATCAGGATGGATGTAACGTCCGTTCTCCTCAATTTGCACATCGTCCAGCCACACTGAAGCATCCAGGACAACGCCGTCTGTGTGCACTGGCGAGCCAAGCGGAGTCGCTCCGAGACCGAACTGCATACATCCAAATACCCTTTCATCTTCTAAGATGCGCCCGGTGGGGCGGTGCACACCGGGGTTAAAACCATAACAGGCATGCTCCATCAGGTAAGCGTAGGGGTTTCCAGCCTTTGCCAGCCAGCGGGAGAGGACCGCGGCTTCATGCCCACCTTCGATGTTTTTGACATATCCGCCTTCGAGGCGTAAACGCACCGGAGCGTCCAGCAATCCCAGCTCAGACGGAGGCCACAAGGCGCCATCAAAGACCAAGATGCCTTCATAGCTCTCCCGGTAAGCCATAAATCCGGATTGCCCGCCGAGCATTTGCGGGTAACCTCCTCGGGCAGGCGGCGGTTCCCAGAATGGATCGCCAGCCTCGTCGATCTCCATCCTCAGTTCGGTTCCCCCCGGGCTGGTGACGCGCACGATCCTGGCGGCCTGTGAATGCCGGTATAGCCAATCCGCCATCACCCGCAAAGGCTCGTAGGGCACTCGACCCACGGTGCGCACCAGCATATCCACATCCATACCGGTCAGGCAGACATAGATACAATCGTTGTCCATCGCTGTTTGGTAGGTCGGGCTGTAAAGCTGGTAGGAAACCGAAAAATCGAACCAAATATCGGCTACGGCGGCTGCTCCAGCAACCGTGGCTGGAGGCGGCTGCATCGGCTCAGGCAGTGTCGGGTACCAGATCAGTGCGGGGATGCCGCCCATCGCCTGCACCGCCCCGGAGACTGCCCGCGCCACGCGCAGATCACTCGATGTGTCGGCAGTAATCAGCACCTGTTGCCCGGCTTGTACCGGACGAAAATCAGTCACCAGCTTATGAGCTGCGGCTGCCAGCTCGATTTCCAGATATTCCGGACGCGATTCGACACCCAGCTTCATGGCCAATCACTTTATGCGGTATTCCTGGATAATCTCTTCGATCGGCCAGTAATCGATATCGAAGCCAAAATAGTGTGGTCCAGCGGCTTTATCCAGGCCGAATGGGGTGCGGAAGGCTTCCACACCTTTGATCCCGATCGCGGAAACATGGTCGCCTTCGGAGATCTGGGCGCTACTCGGACCGGTGCCATCCGGATACAGGAAAGTAACCAAATCAGGACTGCAAACATAAGGGTTGCCATCCAGCCAGGAGACATGGTTTTCGTTTTTGAACCAGACTTTCAAACTATGCCCGGCGTACTTGCCGTCACCATTGAGGACTACTGTTCCGAACATATATCCATCGCGGTCTTCCCACCATTTCTCCATCACCACACCGTCAAAAAGCCGCCAGCCGGCTGATGCACGCACTGCGGCATCCACCGGATCATCGCCTGCCTCTCGCGCCTGGCGGATGGCTTGGCCGATCGCCAAGGCCTTCGAGACAGTGCCGCGCACCAGGATCTTCTTCATCTTCTCGCCAATTAGCGGCGTTGCAGCCATCGAGGTGTTCCCATAGGCCGCCACCGCCAGCATTTTCCCAATTCGCTCCAACATATGCGCATTTTGTGTTTGCCGGCAAATCACTACGTCGCCCCAGCGGTCCACGCTGGCAAATGGATAACCCGCCTTACCGTTCAGGAATGGGGTGGTCTGCATTTCTTCCGGGATACAACGACCGGCGTAATCGCCGTCCACCACCGGGATCCCCAAGCGCGCTCCAACCACTAAAGGCTCGGGCAGGTTCGAGGCTCCCGGCTCGGATGGCACGATGCAGCCAATCGGCTGGCCCAGGTAAAGGCCCAACTCCTTGACCGCTTCGACCATGCTGTCCAACGGATGAGTTTGCACCAGGCCTGCGTGCCGGATTTCATCCTCTGTCGCCTGCGGTATCGGCGCTACGGATCCCATACCGTAAGGTTGAACCGTCATCGCGTCATCGGGGATGTCCTCTGCGTCCACCCAGGATAGGGTTAATCCTTCTTCAAGAGCGGACTGGATCAGCCTCAAGCCGCGCTCGGCACGCCCCCCACCGCCGGTTCCCAGCACCAGGCAACCCAGGATCAAGTCTTCCCCCTCTTGTAGCGTAGTAATCTTTCCAGATGGCATGTTATTCCTCCATTTCTAATCGGTGATGATTTGCCACGTGCGACGAGCGAGATTCATCGCCCCTGGTCAGGATGTCGTCTGGTTCAAGTGGCAGGCTGACCAGTGATCTTCACGAAGCTGCTGCAATTGCGGCTCCTCCTGGCTGCATATCGCCATGGCAAATGGGCAACGTGGGTGAAAGCTGCACCCGGATGGCGGGCGTACCGCATCAGGCACGTTGCGCTGTGTCTGGATATGCTCATGTTTGTCCTCCGGATGCACTTCAGGAACCGCAGAAAGCAGCGCCAGGGTGTAAGGGTGTTGGACGCGACCATCGATCAGGCTACGCGAGCTGATCATCTCAACCATTTTTCCCAGGTACATCACCACGATGCGATCGCTGATGTACTGGATCACACTCAGGTCATGGGAGATAAATAAATAGGTGAGTTTGAACCGGCGTTGCAGATCGCGCAACAGGTTGATAATTTGCGCCTGAACCGAAACATCCAAAGCAGATGTCGGTTCGTCAAGGACGATAAACCTCGGGTTGAGCGCCAGGGCGCGAGCGATCGCCAACCGTTGGAGCTGCCCGCCGCTGAACTCGTGAGGATAGCGGAACAAAGCATCCTCGGGCATGCCTACCTGTCGCAAAAGCTGTCGAGAGCGCTGCTCCAAAGCTTCTCCTTGCAGGTTGGTATGGCCTCTGAGCGGTTCGCTGAGCGAGCGGAGCATGGAAAAGCGCGGATCAAAGGAAGAATATGGATTTTGGAAGACGATCTGCATTTCTTTGCGCAGGCGACGCAGCGCATCCCGATCCAACGAGCTCAAATCCTGGCCTTCGAATATCACCTTACCAGAAGTGGGTTTTATTAGATTGAGCAATACGCGCCCCAGCGTGGTCTTTCCGCAGCCTGACTCGCCCACCACACCCAGCGTCTCTTGAAGGTAGATGGTCAGGTTGACTTCCTCGAGCGCCCGGGTAGACCCTTGCCCGGTATGAAGTAAGCCTCTACGCGGGTAATAATACTTGGTCAATTCCCGCGTTTCTAGCAGGATCGTACGATTCGCCTGGAGGTTCATCTTACGACCTCCGAGGAGTATAAATAGCAAGACACCCGGTGCTGGTCATCCACCGACCCTGCCGCTGCCGCCATGCCTGGTTCGCTGTGACGACACACTTCCATGACATGCGGGCAGCGCAAGTGAAACGGACAGCCTGGAATGACCGATAAGCCATCCGGGACGCTGCCAGGGATGGACAGCAAATCCTGCCCTTTCTGTCGTGGGGAGGGCAACGCCGCCAGCAGGCCTTCCGTATAAGGATGCTGCCTCTGGTGCAGCACCCAGCTCGTGGGACCAATTTCCACAATCTTACCCGCGTAAGCGACGCCGACCTTATCGCAGGTCTCAGCGACGACCCCCAGGTTATGCGTAATCAGCAAGATCGACAGCCCCTCTCTCTGGCGCAGCTCAACCAACAGTTCGAGGATCTGGTCCTGAATGGTGACGTCAAGCGCTGTGGTTGGCTCATCGGCGATCAGCAATCGCGCCCCGGAGGCCAGGGCTAGAGCGATCATCACCCGCTGTTGCATACCACCGCTCAGCTCGTGGGGATATGTCGTGAAGATGCGTTTCGGATCGGGTAAAGCCACTTTGGAAAACAACTCCAGGGCGCGCTGGTTCGCTGCCTGGGACGAGTAACCCATGTGATGCCGGATGATGCGCGTTATTTGGTTGCCGACCGAGAACACGGGGTTCAATGAGGTCGATGGATCTTGAAAAATCATCGCAATCTGGCGACCGCGGATAGGTTGCATCTCACGTTCACTGAGCTGGGTTAGATCGCGCCCATCGAAGGCGATCTCCCCGCGTGTAATCCTCCCGTGACCTGGTAGGATGCGCAGGATTGCCAGGCTTGTGACCGATTTGCCACAACCCGACTCCCCCACCAATCCGAAAATTTCACCCGGCTGTATGTCGAAAGTCATGCCATTGACTGCATAAACCTTGCCAGCATAGGTCTGAAAGGAGACATGCAAATCAGAGACGGAAAGCAATGCAGCCATCTTGCTCACGTCCTGCGCAGAAATGGGTCGGCCGCGTCACGCAACGCGTCGCCGATAAAGTTGAACGCCAAAACGGTAAGAAAAATAACCAGGCCAGCGCTCCCGGCAAACCACGGGCGATCGATGAAATATAAACGGCCTTGACTGACCATATTGCCCCAATCGGCTGTGGGAGGTTGGACGCCTAAGCCGACGAAGTTCAGCGCCGTGCTGATCAGGATGGCAGATCCCAGATCCAACGTCGCCTGGACCCAGACCGGGGTCATCACATTGGGCAGCAGGTGAGACAGGATAATTTTCTGGCTGGGAAGACCAATACTGCGTGCCGCTTCGATAAAATACCGCTCACGTAATGAAAGCACCTGCGAGCGCACGAGTCGGGTGTACCAAGGCCACCAGGTGATGGCAAGCGCAATCATCGTATTGATAAAGCCGGCGCCCAGGGCAGAGGCGATCGCCAAAGCGAGCAGCAGAGACGGAAACGCCATGAAGACATCGGTTGTGCGCATGATCACCTCATCCACCCAGCCGCCCAGGTAACCGGCCAATGCCCCCAAAGGTACGCCGATGATCACGGCAATTATCACAACCAGAAAACCCATGGTGAGCGAGCTACGCCCGCCATATAACATGCGGGCAAGCACATCTCGGCCTAAATAGTCCGTTCCCAGCGGATGCCTCAAGCTGGGGGGTTGAAACTTTTCCAGGATATTCGGATCGCCGCGCCCCTGCTCCGGGTATGATGTCAATACCGGCGCAAAAATAGCACCCAAGATTAAAATCAGGATTATTCCAAGCCCAAACAGCGCCAGGATGTCCTTACGAAAAGAGCGCCAGATCAGCCGCCATTCCGAGTAGGGTGCTGTAGCTTGCGGCGCCAGGGGATGCACGGGCACCGCCTCGATGAATTCGGCATCTTCAACGCGCTTTTCTTCCATCTCTCAACTCAAAGTCACTCGGGGATCAATGGCAACCTGAACCAGGTCCAGCACCAGGTTCACCACCACGTAGAACACAGCGACAATCAGCGTGACCGAAACGATCACCGGAAAATCCAGCGATAGCACAGCGTTGGTTAAATACAACCCTAAACCGGGCCAGGAGAAGATCACCTCGACCAGGATTGAGCCAGTAAGGGCGTAGACAAAGGAGAGTCCGATAACGTTCAGGGTTGGCATGATGGCGTTTTTTAGCGCCAAGACAAACAAGATCGTGCGATAGGGCAATCCGGCAACCCGCGCTGCTAAGATATACTTCTCGTTTAGCACTTCAATGATGGATGCACGCGTCATCCGAACGGATAAGCCCAAACCGAACGCTGCCAGAGTGACAGCCGGCAAGATCAGGTGAACGAAGACATCCTGAAAGGCAGCCCAATTGCCAGTCATCAGGGTGTCGAGGGTATAAAAACCCGTGATCGGCGTGACCGGATTATTGATGGCAATCTCGTTGGAAACGCGCCCGCTGATCGGCAAGATCCCGAGCCGGGCGTAGAAGATCAGTTGGAAAAGCAAACCCAGAAAAAATGTCGGCAGCGATACGCAAGCCACCGCCAGGATGCGGGAAGCATTGTCTAACGCGCCGCCCTTCTTGGCGCCGGAAAGCACACCCAGGGGTATGCCGATGATCTCGCCGATCAACATAGAGGCAATCACAAGCTCAAGCGTGGCAGGTAAATAGGTCTTTAGCTCAGTCAGAATGGGCTGACGGGACTTGATCGAGACACCCAGGTCCCCCTGCAGCAGCGAGGATAAGTATCGCCAATATTGCACATACAACGGCTTATCTAGCCCCAAGGTTATCGTCGCCTTGGCAATTTGCTCCTGGGTGGGGCGCGGTCCCACCCAGGCTGCCGCTGGGTCGGATGGCAGAATGCGGGCGATGAAGAATGTGAGCAATGAAACGCTGAACAACACCACCATCGCTAGAATCAGGCG
Organism: Chloroflexi bacterium RBG_16_57_11; assembly: GCA_001795165.1. Classification (GTDB taxonomy): domain Bacteria; phylum Chloroflexota; class Anaerolineae; order Anaerolineales; family UBA4823; genus RBG-16-57-11. Next base: position 31,594 of record MGNS01000092.1, on the reverse strand, counting down.
CCTGAAGACGTATTCCCAGCGTTGCATGACTGCCTGCTTTGGGAGTAGCTCGCTGTTTTCAGCCAGCTACTCCCCTCATCACACCTAATGGGTCAGGTCGTACACAAACACAACGTGCGGATAGGCTGGGTTATCGACAAAGCCCTTGACATCTGCTCGGGCGATGTGGTTATTCGCCAGGTCGTAGAAAAACAAAGAGGCGGCGTCTTCGACCAGCGTTTTCTGAGAATCGATGAACATTTGCGTGGCTTGCTCTCGTTCGCTGCCCGAGATCTTGTTAGCCTCATCGATCATGGTGTCGAATTCCGGGTTCTTATAGTATCCCAGATTGAACAATGGCTGGTCTTCGGAGTGGAACATGGAGTAAAGAAAGCTGTAAGGCGAGATCAGGTCGGGCCACCAGTACATGACGAAGACGTCTTGAGCCTTTTGCGGGTCCGATTTGCCCAGATCCCATTGGGCTTCCCAATTCAAGCCCTGCACTTCCAGATCGATGCCAAGCTTGGCGAGCTCGGCTTTCCACAGCTCCCCGACCTGCTGCTCGTCCTGGTCACCGGTGGCATAAGTCATCAACAGCTTGAAGCCGCCGTCCGGGTATCCGGCTTCAGTTAGCAACTCTTTGGCTTTCTCAAGATCATAATGATATTGAGGGACTTCTGTCGATTGGCCCCACATTCCAACCGGCACTGGACCAAATGCCTGGGTGGCGCGATCGCCCATCACGCCCTGGATAAACTGCTCGTACGGGAAGGTGTACGAGAGCGCTTGGCGCACCAGTGGATTGTCCAGCGGTGGCTTGACCGTGTTCAGCAGGCCAACCAAATTCTGGAAGCTCGGATTGGTGTACACCACCAGATCAGGATTTTTCTGCAAGGCCGGCAGGTTGTCGGGAGCAACCTGGTAAGTGAAATCT
>MGNS01000092.1:28079-30672 GCA_001795165.1 Chloroflexi bacterium RBG_16_57_11 | reverse complement strand
GACTCGATTTTCTGTTGCAAAACGACTGGATCCTCGATCAATTCATAAATCACTTTTTCGAACTGACCTTCTTCCCAACCGCCCCAGTAATCCGCGAAACGGCCCATCACCAGGCGCGAGCCGCGTTCATAGCTCTCGATGGTGAAAGGACCAGTCCCGGCGCAGTGGCCTTCATTAAACCAATCGGCGCCTTTCTCATCATACGCTTTCGGGCTATAGATCCAGGCGGCATAGTTGGCAGAGGCGACCAGATCCAGCGGAGCGGGATAGGCGAGTGTAAATTTTATCGTGCTGTCATCGATCACCTCAATTTCCTGAACCGAATCCCAAATATAAGCCGCTCCAACGCCTAACTCTTTGGTCTTTTCAATGGAATATTTAACCGCCTGAGCATTGAAGGGCTCGCCATCATGGAATTTGACGCCTTCCCGGAGTTTAAAAGTCCATTCGGTTGATTCGGGATTGGATGCCCAACTTACGGCCAGCTTGGGAGACAGCAGATCGGCACTCCCCGGCGGATTGTAGAAGGTCAGGCCTTCGTAACAGTTCGCCATGACTACCAGGTCATTGGAATAACTGGTGGCTGGGTTTAAGTCTGGGAAGGTCGTAGGATGGACATAAACAAAAACATTGGAGCGTGGGATTTCGGCCGGCGCCGGGGGCTCGGTGGCAGCCGGCGCAGGTGCTTCGGTGATTTGGGGCTCAACGGCGTCTGTTTGGGCTGGCTCTGCCTGAACAGGCTCTGCTGGCGCCTGGGTAGGTGTAGCAGGGGTCGCACAAGAAGCCAGGAGCACCAGGGCTAATAAAATAGCCATCCAGCGGTAGGCCGATTTTGTAGCATTCATCTCGACTTCTCCTTCCTTTTTCACAAATTTTAACGAATTATTTAGACGTGACAGATATTATACTGGAATTCTCCCCGATGACAGGTCGGGGTATAATCTAAAGAGTCACAGCTCGTTTCTATCAACTGCCCTGGCAACAGGAGGTGTGTCATATCCCTGGGGATTGGTATCGTGGGCCTGCCGAACGTCGGAAAGAGCACCGTGTTTAACGCGCTGACCGGCGCGCAAAACGCTGCGGTCGCCAACTATCCCTTCTGCACGATCCAACCCAACCACGCCATCGTTCTGCTACCCGACGCGCGCCTGGATGAATTAGCCAGGCTGGTCCATGTCCCGGAAGTGATCCATGCTACGGTCGAGTTTATCGATATCGCCGGGCTCGTCCAGGGGGCCAGCAAGGGAGAGGGGCTTGGAAACCAGTTCCTAGGTCATATCCGCGATTCGGCTGCGATCCTGCACGTCGTGCGCTGTTTCGACGACCCAAATGTTGTGCATATTCGCGCTCTACCTGATCCCCGCGCCGATATTGAAATCATCAACGTGGAGCTGGCGCTGGCAGACATGCAGCAATTGGAACGCAAGATCGAGCGGCTGCAGAGCGCTACAAAAGGTGACCGCAAGCTGCTGCCTATGCTGGAAATGTGCCAGCGCCTGCACGATCATCTGGGGCGCGGTCTGGCTGCTTCCAGCTTCGCACAGGCGGAAAGCGAAAATTTTCGCGAGCTGAACCATGAGATGCGCTTCCTGACCGCCAAACCGGTCATCTATGTGGCCAACGTGGATGAGACTTGTCTTACCGAAAGCAATCCTTATCTGGAAGAGACCCGCCTCGTGGCTGCAGAGCTCGGGAAAACAGTCATCGTCTTATGCGCTCAACTCGAACAGGAGCTGCAAGAGATGGAGGCAGAAGAGCGCAAAGAGTATCTGGCTCTGGCCGGCGTAGAAGCCAGCGGGTTGGAGCAAGTGGTTCGTAAAAGTTTTGAGCTGCTCAACCTGATCAGCTTCTTCACCTTCAACCAAAATCAAGCCCGCGCCTGGAATGTGCCGAGCGGCGCCACTGCTCCCCAGGCTGCCGGGGTGATCCACACCGACTTCGAGCGCGGCTTTATCCGCGCTGAGGTGATCCCCTTCGAGGTGTTCGTAAAACACGGCAGCAGCCAGGCGGTTAAAGCCGCCGGGCTGCTGCGCCTGGAAGGCAAGGAATACCTCATTCAGGATGGCGATATCATTTATTTCCGCTTCAATGTGTGATTTTCATCCCTGATCTGGTAAGGCACTTCGACGATCACGATGCCTGGCCGCAAGGCCAACGCCCGGCGCAGCCAGCTGGCCGTGTTGGCATGCAGGACGCCATTCGCCACGCTGGGCGAGACAAAGCGCGGCACAACCACCGTGATCAGCTCGCCAGGCTGGCGAGATTTGTCGATCTTGTCGATATATTCCAGGAGCGGCTCTACCAGCAAGCGATACGGCGAATCCAGGATGACCAGCCGGGTGCCGGCCCCCCACAGATCCCACTTCTTGCGCACCTTTTCGGCATCTACCGGGTCAATCGTCACGTGAACAGCGGTGACGTCATCAGAAATTGACCGGGCATAGCTCAAGGCGTACAACGAGCCGCGATGCACGGATGAAAGCGGCAGGATTACCCGGTGGCGCTGGATGGTGCGCGGGCTGCCAAAATTCTCCAGGGTCAGATTCTTCGCCAGGTTTTTGTAATGGCTGTGGATCCGGTAGAATGTTATTAC
>MGNS01000092.1:13778-28067 GCA_001795165.1 Chloroflexi bacterium RBG_16_57_11 | reverse complement strand
CCAGGCGCCGTCGCTGAACTTAGTTATCGCGAAGACCATCATCACCACTGCGGTACAGACCGCTCCAAAGCTGTTGACCAGCATTTTGAATTTCCAACGCCCGTCGTGAACCAATACAGAGCCGGGCTCGGTCAACTCTTCACCAGGCTGGAGATGACCGGATTTCCACCAGCGGTGCGCCATGCCGGACTGGGACAGAGTGAAGGAAAGGAACACTCCGATCGCGTATAGCGGGATCAACGCAGTTACGCTGGCCTGGAAGATGAAGATCAACAGGCTGGCGATAATCGATAGCGTGACAATACCATAAGAATAGACCAAGCGGCTACCGCGGAAAGCAAGCTGGCGGGGGAGGAAGCCATCTTTCCCGACCAGCGCGCTTAAGCGGGGAAAGTCGGCAAAAGCCGTGTTGGCTGCCATGATCAGAATTACTGTCGTAGCCCAGATGACCATGAGGTACATAAAATTCCTGCCAGCCAAGGCTGTCCGGGCAAGCTGCGAGATTACCGTCTCGGATTCGGAAGGAACCGCTCCTATTTGACCGCTGAGGAAGGTGATCCCCAGGAAAAGCACTCCCAGGATCGAGGACATCCAGATCAGTGTGATACCAGCGTTACGGCTACGAGGCTCGCGGAAAGCTGTGATCCCATTTGAGATCGCTTCCACACCGGTCAGGGCGGTCGTGCCGCTGGAAAAAGCGTGAAGCAACAAGAAAAGCGTCACTGCCTGGAGTGTGTGGACAGCTTCCATCTCCGGTGGGTCGACTACGGTGCCCAGACCGCCGGTAAAATAACGCGCCAAGCCAACTGCTACGGTTATTGCCATCATCACCAGGAAGAAATAAGTTGGGATGGCAAACGTGAAGCCCGACTCTTTGACCCCACGCAGATTTATCATCATAACAAACATGACCATAAAAATGGCAATCCACGCACGATATGGATACAATGCAGTATAGGCGGAGGTCAATTGGGCTACACCCGAGGATACCGATACGGCAACTGTTAAGATGTAATCGGTTAGTAAAGCCGCAGCAGCAATTTGAGCAGGCAACTCTCCCAGGTTGTCTCGAGCGACGATATAAGCGCCGCCGCCTCCCGGATAGGCGTGGATCGTCTGCTCATAAGAAATCGTAACAATCACCAATAAAATCACAATGGCGATCGAGATAGGAAAAGCATAGCCAAGAGCCATCATCCCAGCTGCTGCCAGGATAACGAGAATTTCTTGCGTGGCGTACGCCGTCGAAGATAGCGCGTCAGAGGCAAAAACCGCCAGGCCAACGGCTTTTCCTATGGTTTGATGAGGGGCATCGGCCGTCGAAAGTGGTTTACCAACCAGCCAGGTGCGCCAGGAGCGCGGCGGCTGATAATCCGAGCCGCGATATAGCACGCCGCTTTCGAGTGGGTATTCACTGCCAGGAGAAGCCGGAGGTACGTGAGGCGGCTGTTTGCCGTGCGTTGGATGATCCGTCATGATTTATCTCAAGTGAGGGGTAGGGTCTTTTGACAATATGAATTTGCATCCCTGAAAGACAGACAAATTATAGCACTCTCATCGGAATCCTTATACTGGCTCGATCTGATCTTCGAGAGAAGTCAAGTACGCAGCCATCAACCGGCGGGGGATCGGTCCCGGGCAATCTATACCGATCCTTGACTGGTCAATCTGGCGAACCGGTAGCACGCCACGGCTCGAGCTGGTGATAAACACTTCGTTGAAGCTGATAATATCATCCCGAGGCGGCGGATCCAGGCGTAATGGAAACCCAAACCGGCTTGCGCATTCGATGACCAGAGCACGAGTAATCCCGGATAGCACGCCTTGCTCCGCCGTCCACACCACTCCACCGATAACGGCGAAGAAATTGCTGCTCAATCCCTCCAGAAACCGCTCCTGTACGTCCAGCATGATAGCCTCGTTAACCTCGGGAGAAAGTGTCTCTCGAAGAGGAGACGAACGATCGATAAAGCGGGTAAGCTTGGCTTTGGGGAGCTGGCGCTGGATGTCACAGGTGATTACGCGCACACCTTGCTGATATGCCACGGAGGAAGGAACAATCAGCGGCTCGACCAGGATATAGAGCTCACCCACGACCTGTTCCAGGTCGAGAATCAGGCGAATACGGACATTCTCCCCACCAGGGTAATCTTTTAGAAGATTACGGATAACCGTTCGCAGATTCTGCTCGTCCAAGCGGTGTGGCTGACCGGTTAATTGCGCTGTCTCTTCCAAACGGTGGACATGATCGGCAAAGTGCAGCACCTTATCCCCATGATACGTGCGCAGCGTGGTGTATGCTCCGCCTGGCAGGCAGAGTGATGCTCCATCCAGGGTTCGGATCTCTTCAGGCAGGAAGACCGGTAATATAATGATCTGGTCAGGTCGTGAGGTTACTTTCCAAACGCTCAATGATTTCATCAACAACTAACCGATAATATCTAAGAGTATTATTGTTTTTGCTCTTCGAAATCCAACGCCATTGAGGGATCGAAATCCTCTGGGCCATAAGACTTTTGCGGAGTAACAGGATGGTAATGGACATAAACCCGCCGGACCAGGTCCATATTTTTGTAGATCAGGTCTTCCACCTGCGTTGCAATGCTATCACCCGCCGCCACGCTCTGGCTTCCATCGATACCAATGGTTATATTAACCACCAGGTAAGGACCGAAGCGATGGGCATGCACTTCTTCGATGCTCAAAACATCTGTCAGGGTTGCCAGCAAGCTGTCAATCTGGCGCGCCAGAGCCCGGCTGGGGACGGCATCCATCAGGTCAGCTGAAGATTGGCGCAATATCTCCACACCGGTCCGCAGGATAAGCAGCGCTACTAACGCACCAACTAACGGATCCGCCCAGGGGTATCCCCGCTGTCCGAGGAAGATGCCTATTGCGGCCGCCGATGCGGAAAGGATATCATTGCGATGATCGAAGGCCAAGGCGATGACTGCCGGGTTGTTGGTATCATTGCCCAGGCGTCGTGTATACCAGAACATTCCAATCTTGATCACAACGGTAATAAGGGCTACCCATAAGGCAAGACTGGAAGCTCCAATTGATTGAACTTCTCCGGTTACCAATTCAAAAACGTTGTTGACCGAATCCCAGAAGACCACGATCGCGGTGGTGATGATGAATGCGCCGACGACTAACGAGGCAATGCTTTCTAGCTGGTTGTGGCCGTATGGGTGGGTCTCATCGGCAGGCTTGCGTGAAAGCCGTATGAACACTGCCACCACGACGTAATAGGCTACGTCCGAGGTCGAGTTCACCCCTTCAGCCAGAAGGGCCGGGCTATGGCCCAGGATACCAACCGTTGTTTTAATCAGCGCTAAGAAGATATTCACCGCCAGGCCAAGGGAAACGGCTAGCTGGCTTTTACGGTTCCGTTGCTGGATGAATAGCCTTTCGCCATCCCCTCTTCCAAGATCAACCCTTTGTACCTTGGGGTCTTTTATTGCCTGGTGGCTTATTTTTGCTGTCTTGTTTGGCATAGGATGGAAATTGTAGTGGCGTCATGAGCAGGCAAGCTGCCCACAACGCCACACTTTAGATGTAGTCAATAGAGGTTCAGGCTTGGAGAGATTGCATCTAGCGTGACTTAAGGAGATCGCGGATTTCACCCAGGAGCACAATATCCTCAGATGGGGTGGCTGGTGCCGTTGGCGCGATTTCTTTTTCCTTCGATAGACGTTTCTGCAATGTATTGATCGACTTGATCACAAAGAATAGCGCGAGAGCAATCAGCAGGAAATTGACTATCGCCTGGAGAAATTTACCGTAAGCGATGACCGCGTCGCCTATCACCACCGATAGGGAGGCAATATCCACACCACCCATAAGCACGCCGACAAGCGGCATGATGATGTCATTCACCAGCGATGTGATGATGGCTCCGAATGCTCCGCCCATGACCACGGCAACCGCCAGATCCAGGACGTTACCCCGCAAAACGAAATCGCGGAATTCCTTGCTCATAATAAACTCCCACGGTTCTAATAACTCACTTTGCGCTCGAGCTTCTTGGCCTGCTCAACCCAGCTCTCCACCTGGGACAAGACAGGCAAGCGGCGTACCAGCTTCTTCTGAGCGTTCACGGCAGTCATTTTCTCCAGCAAGTTGTCCGGCTTTCGCTGGGCCAGCTCAGGCACGGTATCCACACCGGCTTCTTCAAGCAGGTCGGCGTATTCTGAGCCAATGCCACGGATACGATACAGGTCCACATGGTTAACCCATTCCAGGATCAAGCCATCACTGATGCCGGATTTTTCAGCAATTTCTTTGCGCCCCTTGGGCGTGGCGCCCTGTTCCAGAAGCGCCTCAGCACTACCAACGCCCGCTCCCTCGAGCTTGGCAGCATAAACAGGCCCGATTCCTTCGATATCGATCAACTTCGTCATCTTATGCCTCCTGGTTATATGGATGCTGTGGGTTGTTGGTGCCAGATTTAAGATTATACCAGGATCTACCTTTGGCAAACGACAAAGATGACCGCTTGATCGTCCCGATAAACCTCTTCCATATCTGGATCTTCGGACGCGCGGGAAATAAAATCCTCATGATCCAGGTCGCTGATCACGTAGCGGGCTCCAAAGTCACTCCATATCGAAGTGGAAGGATTCTCGATCTCCCCCTCGGTGATGCTCACCCACTGGTCATACAACCCTGGATCATAAAGCTGCATATAGGTTGGATCCAACCCAATTAAATAAGTATTGTCGGTGTTATAGAAAAACAAGCGCGGGAAATCATCCCAATCCGTTTGAAAAATGCGCTCACCCGCCGAGGTATTCTGCCGTAACCAGGCAGACGCCTGGGCGTAAAGATCGTATGGCTTGGAATCCTGCACGCTCTCACGGGTAATTGGCAACATTTGCCATGTACCGAAAATCACCAGGCCACCCACGACCACGGGGGGTAACCATTGTCGCCAGGCCTGCCAACTAAACCAGGTCCTGGCTGGCACCTCGCGAATGAATGGAGCCCAGGCCAGCGCAGCGAAGATCAGGGCAAACGCCGGGAAATATTCGATAAACCGGCGAGACTGGAAGAGCATAAAGCCAAACAAGACCACGACAAAGAGGCTGGTTGCCGTACGCGTATCCATACGACGGCTGCGCAGACCAATGGCCAACACCCCGCTCAAGAAAGCAACCAGCGACAGTAATGAGTTCCCAATTAGCTGCCGGGTGGTATAGGGATACCATTCATTCCCAACGCTGACTTCGGTGGTATCGGTCAGCTTGGGTAGCATATGACGAATTACAAAGACCAGGTTATCCGGGAAATAGGGGTTGATCAACAAACCCAGTACGGTGCCAATAACTGTGTATAAGAGAGGACGCCAATCGAGGCGGTGCTCAAAGATTAAAATCGCCAGGGTGTAAATCACAGCCAGGATCCCCAAGAGGGGAAATGCATCATACAACCAAACGTAGAGAAAAGCCAAGGCCAATAAATACTGGTAACGCTGTTTGAGCATCCAGTGTAAGCCTAACGCCAATACCGCCAATGAGAGCGATTGGGCGCGGGTGATGCTCATTCGATAAAGAAAAGCCTCCGAAACGGCCAACAGACCCAATGACCACAACCAGGCGTATGGAACATTTTGACCGCGTAAAAGCCACCAGATGCTCAGGAAAGCCAGGCTGGCATAGATTACCGCGGCCCATTTCGCTCCGAGGCGCAAATCGCCGAAGGTGAATGGGATCAAACCGACATGAAAGAGAAAATGGTGATCAGAAAATTCCCTGGGATTTAAGATTGTAAGCGGCATCCAGGGGAAATCAGGCTTCAAGCCCTGGGTTCGCATGATTTCCGCCAGGCGTATATGGTAGAAACCATCATTATCGGGCATATCCGGGGTCGAGAACTGCACCCAGGCCATCGCAGCAAAAAAAACTACGAACAGCGCCAAGGCCACCAGCACCACCCGCCAAATTCCGATATTCTTGATTGCGTTCGTCAAGGCTACCCAAATGGAGCGACTGTTCGTCTTTGCCAACCCTGGTTGGACCAATTCCGACTGTGGGTCCATACAATATACCTCAGCATCATAGATAAAACTGGCGGGCAGAAACCCGCCAGTTTTTAATAATTAGCCATCCTTCGCACGCCCGGAAAACCATTCAGGATGGAACCACAGCCTTGACCTCGTCATCCATGGATCTCCGGTCCTCAATTATTCTTACCGTTATTATCCTTATCTTTATCCTTGTCCTTGTCCTTGCCTGTGTCCTTGGTCTTATCTCGATTGCTGTTGGGATTTTCCCTCGAATTATCATTGCCATTACCGGTAACGACTCTGCCTGGCGCCCCATTAGAGTTCGAGTGGACATTGGGGCTCGAATTCGGGCTCGCATTGTTATTCCCCGGAGACGGGTTACCATTATTGTTTGCGTTGCCCGAATTTGGATTGCGAGGATTCGTATTGCCTGGATTGGCGTTGCCATTCGAGGTGCCGCTGCCGATACCGTTATTGGCATTGTTATCCTCAACCGGCGGATTTACCTGCGTGGCTTGATCAAACGTAGCCTCCAGACCAGGCACCAAAGCGGGAGGTGCATTGGTGACCACCTGATCGACAATCTCCCGGAAGAGATCCAGCGTATCGGACACCTGTTTATTCAGCCAGAGGGCTTCCTCAGGTTGAAGGTTTTCCAGGACCTGAGCTGCGCCAAGCGCTAAAGACAGTTGGTGGTTGAATTGCTTGGCTAAAGCATCAACACGCTCGTACCGGCCTAAGGAAACCAGAGCGTTGAGTTCATCCATACGACGCCGAGCGAACTCAATGTGTAGCTCGGCCTGTCGAACCCGGTTCGTTGTCAGGGATAAACGCGCCTGCTCTAGATTTAACTTGATCGGGTAAAGCGCATCTCCTGGCAGCGCAGCTCCAGCCGCGCTGGCAGTTACATAGCCGCCGCCGAATAAAGCAACGAGCACGAACATGAATACGGCCAGAAAGGTGAATGCAGGTCGATAGAACAATGGCTTAAGACGTGCGGCTACCCCTGCTGGCTTGAAAGTCTGCGCCTTTATCGATCCGCTGTAAGACGCTTCAACTGGGAAGTACACATCCAGGTCAGCATAAAACCGCGAATGACTACGCCGCATCGCATCCGAACTGCGCCTCGGCACAGGTCGGAGTAAATCGAGCATTTCCTTTAGTTGTGAGTCGATCTCCTGCTCACCCATTTTTTCTCTCTCCTGATCTTCCGGCTTCTGAAATCTTTTTTTCTTTCAGGGTTACCGGTTATGGGCCCCCTCTAGTGCACCAATCATCAGGGGTTATATTTCTTCTTTTAACCATCATCAGTTCGAACACGCCTAAAGCCCACATATAATTACACAATTTTATTTATTAAGATTTGTCTTCAGATAAAATCCGACGTAAAGCAATAATTGCACGATGTTGCAACGCACGCGTAGCTTCGACTGACTTTCCTAATGCAGCCGCGACCGCCTCGTGCGACCAATCCTCGATAAACCTCAACTCGATCACCTGGCGCTGGTCTGCCGGTAAATGTAACAAAGCCGCACGCACACGGTCTTGTTCCATCTGGCCTGCGACCAGCTGGGAGGGGTTCGCCTCCATAGCGCCATGCATGTCCGCCTCCAGCGAGAGCGGAGGGATGGGTTGGCGCCGATAGTGATCTGTGATCCAGTTATGCGCCACGCGGTACAGGTATGCGCGCACATTCTCAACCGGACCAATTCCATCGCGTACTGCTTTCAGGAAACGACTGAACGTCTCCGAGACGCAATCTTCGGCTAAAGCACTGTCTCCCAACAAGCGATAGGCGTAGCGATAGAGCTCGGCGTTGTGCTGCTCATAGATCGTAACCAACGTTTGCCGGTCAAAGACTATTGTATTGAAAAGGCGAGACTCAGCCTGATTGCCTGCTCTCATAAGATAAGACGAAAATTTAATAAAAACGTTATGAATCAGTTTCCAAGATAGTACTTAAGTCATACTCCAAACCTATTATACAACACACATTTTGTCAGGTATTTCGGTATTTCGATATGTTTGTGAGAAATTTTACCGTTGTGAGTATAATTCTATCATGTTAACCCGCCTCAAATCGACAAATCAACGATTAATGCTGAAACGTTAATAATGAAAAACAAAACTGCGTCCCGTTCCAAAATACCCCAAACGAATCATACCTGGTTCCTCTGCCTGCGAGAACTGCCCCTGGAGAAAAGTGAGGAATCCACCAGGATCGCCCTGCTGATGATCCTGGACCTTACCCAGGATGAGGCCATTCGCCTGGATATCTATGAGACTTTGCCTGATCCAGAATTCGTGTGGCAGCAATTGTGGAAATCGATGAGCCAGCCAGAGTTGAAGGATCAATCAGCCCAACGTCCAAAAGAAATTATCTTCGAGCAGGCCGATCTTCTAAAAACCCTTACACCAGCCCTTCGTGAAATCCAGGTAGGGGCGCATCTGGGTGAGCCACCAGCCATGGTCGACGCACTCATCACCGGGCTAATCCAGTCCCTGAGCAACAGCCCGCAAGAATTGCCCGGCTTGCTCTCTGTGCCTGGCACGAACCCGAAGATGATCGCCAGCTTATTCGATAGCGCGGCGTATTTCTACCGCTCCGCTCCTTGGAAACGCATGATCGACTACCAGACACTCTCGGTGTTTCTTGATCCGCCGGGAGAACGGATCTTTGTTCAGGTGATGGGTCATGGCGGGGTAGAATATGGCCTCACCTTCTATACCTCGTGGGAGGATGTTTTACGCCTCTTCGAGCATACAGATTCGCCGATGGATTCGCTGCCGGAAGCTGGCGTAAATGGGCTCACATTCGAGACTCAAGGCAATCTTCCAATAGAAGATCAAGCCGGTATTCGAAAATATGGCTGGAAAACCACCGGGCGCAAGTTATATCCCTTACCGGTAACTTTTAGCAAGGATGGGGAGGCTGAAAGGCCAACTCGACAGGATTTACTCTATTATGAAGCGTTGATGCGTGGTCTGCCTGAATTCATCGACCGTCATCTGGTCGAGGACGGGCAGGGTGATTTTAATCCGGTCGAGGCGATTATCGAGAGCCGGCACTACGATGGCCCGCTGCGTTTAACGATCCATTATCCCGCAGGGGATTTACCAGTCGATGACGAGGATGAGTCTTGGCTCGATGAAGATCGAGGATCGATCCATCTACCCGCTGTTCTGATAGAAGCAAACCGTCTGGCAGAACAGGCCTGGGAGGAAGATGAAGTCGAAGAGCGGCTGCGTTTAGCTCGCGATGCGCTGGAAATATCACCAGACTGTGTTGAAGCCTACCTGGTATTGGCAAATGAAACCAAAACACTCGAGGGTGCACAGGATTGGCTGGAAAAAGCCGTCCAGGCCGGGGAGCGCACAATCGGGCAGGAATTTATCGAAACGACTCATGGAAATCTCTGGTACTGGCGCGAGGCGCGAGCATACCTGAGAGCCCGCGCGGGCTTGGCCGAGAATCTAGAGGCCTTAGGCAGAACGGAGGAAGCTCTGGCAGAATACACTACCTTGCTAAGGCTGAACGAAGAAGATCATCAAGGAGCGCGGTATCACGCATTACGCCTGCTGATGCAGATGAAGCGCGATGGAGATGCACAAGATTTGATTGATGAGTATGAGGAGGAGGGATCGGCCACCTGGGATTATTCGATCGCCTTGCTGGCCTTCCGCCAGAAAGGCGACCTGCCGCGCTCACGGAAGGCGCTGAAGAAGGCTATTGGAACCAACCCGTATGTGCCGGCATACCTGACAGGTGCAACACCACTGCCGGACGAAGAACCCCAAGCAATCGGGTTCGGAGATGAAAGCGAAGCCATCCACTACGTTTTGAATCATTACACAATCTGGTGGTCTTCTCCGGGAGCAGTGAATTGGCTCAAGAAATATTGCTGACTCGTCGTCAAAATCAGAGGAACTGGTTCTGGCTGGGCTCCGCGCTATTGCGATTGCTGGGGAATATTATAGAAGTTATACACCGCCTGGGACATTTGGGCGATTAAGGCGGAAGCGGGCTCCCAGATTAACTGATCCGGGTGGTATAAGAAGGCCACCAGGATGTAGTTCCCGCCAGGAGAATACACGATTCCGGCGTCGCCGATCGTATTTATGACACCGTTCAACGTCACCCAACCGTGCTTATGAGCAATGGGTGTGGCTTCTGGTAAACCAGCTGTAATAAGAACCGGCAGCCGGTTCTTGATTAGATAATCGTTCATCATCTGACATTCTTCCTGGGTGATCTCACCCGGAAAAACCGCCGGAAGCGATCCACCCCCGGTCTGGGCGCATTGGTAGATATCATCCAGCAACATACCAATATCTGAGGGAGTGGTCTGGCTGTACGGGTCGGGATCGGTGAAAACGTCTGTGCGTGTATTCGCCGGCGTCTCGATCAAAGCCAGCAATGGCGAACCAAAGGAAAAATAGCCGGCCAGGAACGTATTTTCCAACCCCATCGTTTTCATGTCCTCGGTGACGAGAAGAGGACCGCGTTGCGGGTCGATCACACGATCCATCAGCCAATCTGCCGCCTCATTGCCCGATTTATCGATCATATCCTCCAATAGCTTCATTGTCTCAACGTCAGAGGTGTCATTCAACCGGCGGAATGTCGATACCATAATCGGGATCTTGATGATGCTCGATGCTGTAAAGGCGATGTCCGGTTGTACTGGAAGATCTTCACTATTGCGATACGCGAAATGATGTTCCTGGGCAGTTTGAAGATCGAGTAAATAAATTCCAGCCAGACCATCGAAGCCGGACACCTGTAGCGTCTGCTTGAGTAAGACTTCCAGATTGTCGAATACCGGGCGAGTCGGCTCCACGCGCCTTAAAGGCAGATCCACGACGCGATTATCCAGTGAAAAAAGCGCTGCTTCGATCAATGGTATCGATCCGTCGATATCCAGCTCCAATCCCGGCCTGCCGGGTTGGAAACTGGCCTGCCCCGGTAACGGTAAAGCAGGTGCAGACGGTTGATCGTATCTTAGGGAGATGTCCGACAGATAAGCCCGCAGTCGTTCCTGAGAATAATTCGCCGCTAAAGGAATCTGGGTCGGAAATGTCGTGCGACCCCAGACGTAATCCCAGAAATCTTCCCAAAATTGCTTCTGAGTGCGCTCCAGACCGGCCAACGCTAACATGCTCTCACTTTCGAGCTGAAAATCGATCAGCGATGGATTTAACTGTATTCGGGCGCCGTTATAACGCAGCTCAATCGGGATGGAATAGACCTCAGCCAGGCGCTGAGCTGCCTGACCCCTTTCCAGACCACCAACCGGAACGTTGGCGACAATCAATCCAGCCGGCAAGTATGACCGTACCCGGCTAAAACGGACCAGCTGGAAAGCTGCCAGAATGATAGCCGCCAGTAGAAGCCCTAATGACATAAAGCGTAAAGCGGAAAAACGCCCGCGTCTTCTCACAAAAAATCCTCGTTTGGTTGTCAGGCTTTGACCAAACGAGGATGATACCATGATTCAACGCGGGATTTGTGAAAAAGAGATCAGAGAATCATTCAGAAATTTACGCCAATTCTAACGCGACACCACCAGTTTTAACAGCTTACCCCGCTCATCCAGCGTCAGGCGGGCTACGCGTGGATGGACACCCTCAGGCAAAGCTACCTGCTTGCTGAGGATTACCAGGCTTCGACGATCTTCGGACCAATTTTTTGATTTATGCCACAAGCCACGACGCTTTCCGCGCTTACCGGCTTTGTCTTTTACAACTTCAGTGGCTTGTGATTCCGCCGAACAATCGGGGTGCTCGAAATGACAGGTGGGGCAATCATGCCCTTCTCCGCTGCAAACTGAGCGTGGATGAACGAATGTCAATCGTGCGTCAACCATTCCAGGCAGATGATGGGCTACGACCCGCCGGACTGAAGCGATCACCTCGGCAGGCAATGGAGTCGCCATTTCAGAAGCTGTTGTGCGCTCACATACCGTATGTACTTCAGTTAAAGGGCTGGATTGAAAGCGGACGCTCTTCGGTACCCGATTGGGGGCAACCGGTTGAGCCAGGGGATCTCCAAACAAATTGAAGGAGATGAGCGTCTTCTGATCTTCACCATCCAAGTAGCCCTGGTTTTGGATCATCACAGACGCCAGGTGGATCTTAGCCTGACACAGTGCCTCCCCTGCGGAGAAGCCTTCGTTCAAGTTTCGCCAGAACGTTTCCCCGAGCAGATCAGCTGCTACGAGAGGAGCACCGATCGAGCCATAAGCCATGCAAGTCGAGCCGATCACAGCCAGCGATCCGGCCTGTAAGAAGCTCAGTGAGATGGCTGCCTCTGGCTCCCGTCCCTGGATATGCAAACCGTAACAGGCCTCGCTAAAAACGACTTCCGGGATCAGATGGCGAGTATCTTTCCCGCTCAGGAGGATATCTTTTGGCCGCAACGCAACCGGATAATCCGGATCCGCGCCTCCTGAAAATGGATCGCGTTGCCCGTACCATTCCGCTGCATCCACCAACCCGTGTAAGTTGAAATATGCCAACTGGCCACGCAAAGATGGGATTTTTCCACTCGCATTTGCTTCCTGCACCCCACCGGCTCCCACCACCGCGCCATCAAATCCAAACGGAGGCGAGACGCTCAGCGAAGCCGGTTTGCCGATTGGGCGGAAAACCATTAAAGCGGCATTTTTCCAGATGGCTGCGGTGTAACCGATAGCTTTTATTCGCCCACCCAAATGGTGCGCGATCGCCGCTCGCTGAGCCTGCTCACAATCCCCCGTCACGGCTTTGTTCGTTGGGGTCGATCGAAGC
This sequence comes from Chloroflexi bacterium RBG_16_57_11, assembly GCA_001795165.1. Lineage (GTDB taxonomy): Bacteria > Chloroflexota > Anaerolineae > Anaerolineales > UBA4823 > RBG-16-57-11. The sequence continues at coordinate 15,271 of MGNS01000092.1, read as the reverse complement.
GAAATTCTCAAGCCCAGCCATAAAGCCAATCTCTTGAACCAGGAAAGCCGTCTCTGAAGCGCTTCGTGCCGGAGGCGGAATCGGCACAGAGCATCCAGGATGATCCGAGGGTCGTCTCCGGCACCACCTGGCAGGCGTCCAAGTGGCCATTCGGGGATAAAGTAGTTCTCGTCGCGAGTGGTGTACGGAGCATCGGTTGGGACATCCTCATCCTGATCGTCTACAGGATTGGGGAGGTGGTGAAACGGGACAATTTCCGGCCCACCTACAATGAGAACTGCGCCGATGCGCTCGCCACGCTTATAAAGCGCTGCGTCCAGATCGACCAGCGCCAGTTTCAGCTCCCAAGGATCGATGGTCTGCAACGGCGATAGACCCAAGGGGGCCAGGAGCGCCGGGTCATCGGGCATAAACAGGCGCGCGCTCCAACCTTTTCGTCCGGAGATGGTCTCGGCAAGCGCCTGCATTTCGCTCACAAGCAAATCAGCTATGCGCACACCATAAACAGCCTCCAGGCGGCTGCGTACCGAGAATATGACATAGACTGGAAAACGACCATCCTGCTGGCTTATCGCAGGCTGCTTCATTCGGCGGGCTAGCCGGTCATATTCCTGAACAACGCTGGTTAATTCGGTGTCAAGCGGAGGCGGGGGCTTTGAGCCATTCTTGTTTCGGCCGTTCGATGGAGATGCAACTGTTGTGCACATCGAAGCGGCTAAAGCCGCGCCCGCGATTCGCCCAACCCTGGCGTCGTTTGCTGAATCCTGTGAATCGGCGGCCGGCTCGCTCGAAGCATTTGCTTGCTCGCCAGTGGTAACGGTCGACGAAAAACTGTCAGGATCCGACTCGAGTAGCGCCCATTCCAGACCTGGAATCTGCATAAACGCCGAGGCATCTTCCTGAATTGGCTGGGCATTGACCTGTTCCTCGATGCCTGATCCAGCTATTTCTTCAGGCTGTGGATCGATCTCGGGTACCTGGGCGGCGGAATCCAGTGCGCGTGGTTTTTCACCTGGTCGAAGGCGGTTCCAACCCAGATAGGCAGAAACTTCGGCAGGGAGCAAGAGAGAAAACGGCAATTCCAGCTTCTCCGGCCATAAAACCTTGTAGGGATGCTCCTCGCCCCACTCGCGCTGCACAACCTGCCCACCGATATCTCTCGAGACTACTTGATGTAATAGCGCCACGGCGTAATCCGCTTCACCAATCTCGAGCGACCATTGGGCTAACCAGAGCATACAAGCGATGCAATCTGGCCAACGCTGATGATAGCTCAAAGCCAGCTCACGGCGGGTCGGTAACTCCACCAATCCGCTGGCAGCCAGATAGCGTAAATGTAAAACACCAACCAGTGGTACATTCTCCGCATCGCGCAATGTCTCACCGATCATCTCACCTGCCAGGTCCAGGTTGCCCGCGCCAAGCGCCTGCCGGGCCAGCCATAGTGACCTACCCCAGGGTGCAAGCGGCTGGCGATCGCCTGTTAGCCCTGT
>MGNS01000092.1:12791-13754 GCA_001795165.1 Chloroflexi bacterium RBG_16_57_11 | reverse complement strand
ATTACTTGCCGTACCCCCGGCTTCGGCATCCGCCTCTACCAGAGCCTCGACTGCTTCCAGGAACTCCGGATCTGCCCGGCGTATACCCTGAAAGATGGAGATGGCTTGCTTCAGACGCTTTTCCCCCAGCAATGCACGCCCGTAATACAGGCTGGCAGTCAGGTCGCCAGGGAAAACTGACAGCCAATCCAGGGCAGCTTGCCGGGCAAAGCGGTATTGCTGCGTGGATATTGCAGCGCGTAGGATAACCAAATAGTGGCGGCGAGATAAGGATCGGGTCATAGATTAATGCTCCAATGGGGTCAGGCGGCGGTTATGCACCAGGTTGAGCGCTACCACAGCGCCCAATAAACGATGAACGCTGACTTCATTCGGGGCGAGTTGAGCAGCACGGCGCAGCATTGCTTCGGCAGCTACGTAGTCTTTGTTGTCTTTTAATACCAATCCAGCTTGGTAATACGGGCGATAGTCGTTATTTGCGATCGTCATTGCCCGCTGGCAGATCTTTAATGCCTGACGATACTCGCGGCGTTCCTGGTAAGCGCGGCCAAGCTCCAGGTAAGCTTCAAGGTTTGATGGGGCTTGGGCAACCGCCTCATCAAGATGATGGATAGCCTGGTCAAGCTGCCCGGTGCTGCGCATGCGCAAACCAATCAGAATATGCAGCCTGGCGCGTTGCTCATCCGAAAGCTCGCCGTTCTCCTCTTGCAGAGCCAGACGGGCCGCCTGGATAGCGGCCTCCGATCGGCCGGCCTCGCTCAGCCATTCGGCCAACAAGGCCATGAAGACCGGCTGGTGTGGATTTTTTGCCACCAGTTCCTGAATTGCAGTGACCCCAGCCTCCAAGCCTTTCGATCGCCGCACAAGATGAACGCGCTCGATTTGCATAGATTGAGGATTGGGACTTAAAGCCAGCGCTTTCTCGAGAGCGAGAAGAGCCTCAGTCGGCCGGCTCAATGCCTC
>MGNS01000092.1:0-12779 GCA_001795165.1 Chloroflexi bacterium RBG_16_57_11 | reverse complement strand
CAGCAGGTAGATCGCATCGGCGTTCGTAGGATCGCTGCGTAAGATGGCCTGTGCCCGGCTGAGTGCACCACGCGGATTATTCGTTTGCAGAGAGATCCTCCCGCGCAGGAGCAAGGCATCCGGCAAGTCCGCATCTGCTTCGATAGCGTGATCTGCACTCATCGCGGCTTGCTCAAAATCTCCAGAAGAATATTGTGCTTGCGCCATCGCAAGCCAGGCCTTCGGCTGCGTCGGATCTAGCTGAACGGCTTCCTTCAGAGATTCCACCGCGCGCAACGCTTCCCCATTCTCGAGGTAAAGTTGGCCAAGCATCAGATGGGTAGAGGCTCGCTCTGGTTCAAGTGCGACCGCTCGCTCCAGATGGCTCATGGCTTTCACTTTATCCGGTAAGCCGGCGGATTGTTCCTGTCCCAGATAAATCCGCCCAGCCAGCTCCTGCCAACGAGACTCGTCCGGCCAGGCTGCCAGCGCGTTCTGGATAGAAATTAATGCTTTTGAGAACTCTCCAGCCTGAAAAGCTTTCCAGGCGTGCAAGTACTGGAGCATTGGCATCTGGGGCCAACCCTCTCCCTGGTTGTTGGTAGATTTCATTGCATCCTCTACATCGGCGATTGCCAGGGAGGCATCCGACTCCGCCAGGGCGACCTGTGCCAGGACCAGGGGATGCACACAGACATCATCTCCTTCAAACAACGGCCGCCAACCCACCTGGGCGGCTCGGACAGCGCTTTCCGCCTCACCACTGCGTCTGAAAGCTATCACCAATGCAGCGACCTCTGCTGCTTCAGGCGTAGCCGTCTGCAACAGGCTCTGTAAGACCAAAGCGGAGCCAACCTCTGGCTGAAAAAGCGCTTTTCCCCGCGCCATACAGATCGATAGCTTCTGGTGGCATTCATCCCTCCACGGTTTGAGATCATCGATAGTATCCATCGACACCTGCACCGCCAGCAAGCGCTGCGCCTCAGCCAAATTCTGGCTCAAATTCACCCAGGTCGCCTCTGACAGGGTTTCTGGATCCAAGACCCGTCGGGTAACTTCCAGATCCCGGAAGAGCATCTGGGCTTCCCCGCGAGCAACCAACACCTGCGCCTGCAAATAATAAGCCACCGGGGTCTCGGGGATGATTTCAGTCAACCGATCGAGAACTGCCAGCGCTTCATCCCACTTGCGACAATCTAAAGCAGCCTGGGCTGTGGATAGAAAGCTGAAGAGATAATCCTCTTTTTTCGATGCCAGGGTAGTTACATCCAGCTTCTCCTCAAACTGATCCAGTAAGCTTAACGCTTCTCGGTAATGTTGATCGCGCTTGTCTTCTTCGTGTCGCCGATGTGCCACGCGAGCGGCAATTGCATGCGTGCGCGGATGATCCGACGCTATCTGTTTCAAGACGTCGGCAGCCTGTTCTGCCACTGCCAGGTCACCTGTATCCAGGCACAGCTCAGCGCGCAGCGCGGCATTTGAGAACGCATCATAAACTGGCTCCTCAGGAGACATGGCAGACTGGAGATATTCCAACGCCTGCCGGGACCGCAAGGTGGCTTTCGATAGGACAGCCGCTTGGAGGTTCAAGCGCAAGCCCAGGCGAGCGTCATCCTCAATCGCGCCGGAATCAGTCAGGATTGCCAAACCTTTTTCTACCTGCTCCAGTGCGCTGGGCAGATCGCCGCGCTGGGTCAACAGCTCCGCCATGTGCAAGCGCAGCTCTGGATCTCGAGGCGACAAGCGCACTGCGTTGCGCAAGCTTTCCAAAGCCTGGTTCAACTGACCATCATGCTGTAAAACCACTGCCTTGTGGACATGTAAGGCCGCCCGGTCTTCGTCAACCGCTAAGGCCTTATCCACTGCGATAAGCGCCTGTTCAGAGTTACCGGCCTGGTATTGTGCCAGGGACAATTCTGCGAGCAAATCTGCCAGGATTGCCGGGGGATTTTCCGTCTCTCCATTGTAAGATTTGACAATCGACTGCTCCAGGAGCTGGACTGCTAAAATGGCATCCCCCAGCTCGCGTACTGTACGAGCAATCTGGTATAGCTGCGGAATTGGAATCGCCTGGTGTGAAGCCTCTGTTTCGGCCATGCGGCGAAATGCATCCAAGGCGCCGGCCGGATCTCCGTCATCTGCCAGTATTCGCCCCAGGCGCAGATGTAGATCAGCGCGTTCGGGCGCCAATTTTGTCGCTGCTTTCAAAGACTGGATGATCTCCTGCCAGAGTTGTTGGGTATTGATACCTGGTCGATCGACCAGTTTCAACCCCTGCTCGATAAACCACATCTGGGTAGCCAGGTCATCCGGCTGAATATCCCGAAGAATCGAAGCAGCCTGATAAGCGTCTGGCGCCAGGCCATTCGCCAGATAGGCTTCGGACAAGGTCTTCTGGACCTGAGGGTTTAATGGTTCTGCGCGGGCAGCTTCTTCGAGGGCTGCCACAGCCATTTCTGGCTGTTCCAGCTTGAGTGCAACCAGGCCTAACCCGGTGGAAAGGCGTGTCTGGCGCTCAATGGGCCGGTTTAACGGGTCATCCAGCGCCCGTCGATAGGCTTCCATCGCCTTATCCCACTCACCGGTGATTGCGTACGCTTCGGCTAGCAGGGCACGCGCCTCCGCACGCAAAGCTGGCTTGTCATCCAGGTTCCCATGGTAGCCGCTCTCTGCCCCATGAGGGTTCAGCGCCAGCACGCGATGGAGAACCGGAGCCGCCTGCCGTGCATTAATTGGCTGATCGGTGGCGAGCAGCAAAGCACGTGATAAATCGATCCCGGCCTCGGGATCATCCGGCCGAGCCCGGGCGACCTCCACCATCAGGGGGATGGCCTGTTCCGCCTGTTTCGATGCTAGCAACGCACGAGCATAGCTATGGGCAAGCTCTAGCTCTGGCCGGGTGGATGGAGTGACCATGTCATGATCAGCGGCACCTTCATCCTGGCTGGATCTGGCAGCTTGATAAGCTTCACCAAGGACGTTACAGGCTTCAGCGAGGTGCCCAAGCTGATACAAGGTCTGTCCAAGGCGCAATGCATAGTGCTGCGAAGGCGAGAGCTTGGCAGCCAGGCGGAAACAAGACAACGCTTGCGTGGGTGCGCCTTGTGAAAGGTAAGCCTCTCCGAGGGCAGCATGAATTTCGGCGCGCTCGGGCAATGCCTGGCTGGCAGAGCGCAAGGTCTCCATAGCTCGGGTTTCGTCGCCAGCCTGACGATATGCGCCAACCAGGGAAAGCCACAACATCGCCTGATCCGGCGCCAGCTGAGTAGCCAAAACCAGATGGCCGATGGCTTCCTGAGAGTTACCGACTGCCAGAGCTCCTGCCGCTAAACCGTGCAGGGCCAGCACATCCTCCGGATCGAGCTCTACAGCACGCCGGCTGGTTTCCACTAAGATGTCGTACTGACCTGCTTTCTCTGCGCACCGCATCACAGCATGGAGATCCTCAAGCATAGGATTTTCCGTCTTTTGCAGACGAGCCAGGCGAATATCCAATGCCATCTCCCAGGCGCCAACCGACTCCAGGGATGTGACGATCAACGACTCGAGCGCATCATCCCCCTCGGATGAAGAGTTTGCCTGGATCACAAAAGCTGCCGAAAGAGCGAGCTCAGCCTGACCCAGGTCGAATTGTGCCTGCGCCAGCAAGGTCAGCAACTCGAGATTCAACGGGTAATGGATCAGAGCAGCCTGTGCCGCTCGGACCGCCTCAGCAGGCATTCCATACCGGGTAAAAAAACGGGCCAGATCGATATGCTCGTTTATGGACAGCCCCTGGCCACTTTCGACCAGCCGTAAGGCTTGGAGAGCATGCCGCCGGGCGCTCGCCAGATCATCTTGCCGAGCACTCAGAATTGCCGAGGTCAGCGAAATCGAAGGGTGATAATCGCCATCGGTCTGGTGACCGGCCAGATAGGATTGGGCATCGGTTAGCCGCCCGGCATTTACCAGTGTATGCGCCAGTCCGGCTACATAGCGAGGATCTTCCGGGATCAGCTGCACCGCCTGTTTCCAGGCTTCCAAACTGGTCTCCTGGGCTGTCTCACGCCAGGTGGTATCATTGCTGGTCTCCGTGCTCGACACCACCTGCGCCAGGCGAGCAGAGAGGTGACCCCGCAACCGGCGCACCAGGCGTAACGTCTCTGCAAGCAACGGAACGGCACGGTCTGGCTGCCCAGCAACCTGATAACAATCTGCCAGCCGGACAGAACTCGCCAGCTGATCGAAATGGCGGCTCAGATAAATCGTATTATCTTCGATGATTTCTCCGGACCAGGCATCATCACCGATAGCCAGGATATCCCCCGCCATGCCCAGCGCCAATCCAGGACGTTGGGCAGCTAACTTGTTTAATAATTCATGCCTCTGCACAGGAGAAAGATGGTCTTGGACAGCGTTAAGGGTCTTAGCTTGCTGATCAGGAGGTAATGGCTGGCATAATAAGGTATGTAAAGCCAGATCAGGCCGGGGATGGCCATTGCCATACTCAGCCAGGGCAAGCACCAGGCGTTCAGGCTCTGCGATAATACCATAGAGGCAGGCCAGCACAGTGCGAGTCTCCAACCGATCCAGGCTGATAACCGAAAAGATGCCACGCCAGGCGCTGTTCTCTCGATAACGCTCGCGTATCGCCAATGCAATCAATGCGCAATTCGATAACGCCTGGTCTGGCGAATCGGGCAACGATCCGGGGGTTAACGGTTGTGGTCCGGTCGCCAGCCAGGTCTGGTAGACCCTGTCGGCGCGTAATTGCAGTTCCTCCTCGACGGGCTGCATCGGTTGGGTTGTGAGCTCTGTCGACTGGACCTGGCCGCCGATCGCCAGCAAGCCCAGCGCAGCAGGAGTCCAATCCGACGGCTCCTGTCCAAGCGTCTCCAACGCTTGCTGGCCTAAATCAGAGGCCTCCAAGGCCGCCCATATCCAAGGGTCCTGGCGCAGAGCCGTCAACAGCCATGGCCAGGTGCCTGGAGAGCTGTGCTTTTTCAACTCCAAAGAAAAGGGCAAGGGTTTCATAGAGGCACCTTGAAAATTTGCAAAGCAAAATAGCACGCCAGACCCATCAGGCACATGCCCAGTAAAGCCAGGAGGATTCCCACACCACGCGTCGTCCGCACCATCTGGTTCATTGAATCTAATAAGGTTGAAGCGTTACCGACCAGCCCGGAAATATCCTCTGCCAGGCCTTTTTGCGCCAAGCGCGTGGTTTGGACGGCCAGGGTTTTTATGTCTGTGCTCGCCGTGCGCAGGGCCAGAATCAGGACCCCGGCGATAAAAGCAAACATGCCAAGCAAAAATAACATGGCATCCAGGTAAATAATCAATGTGTAGGAAGTCAACATGGGTAATCTCACCTCCCAATCAAAGTTGGAAATTCACAAGCCAAACCACCGGTCCTCATCAGGCGGTTCCAAGACGCTAATAAATCCGCGTGGGAGAGACTGGAATTAACTGGTTGGTTCATCGCCTCACCAATCAACAGCTCAGAGACCGGCTGCGGGCCTTCATCTTTCAAAACCGAATCAAAGCGCTGGCATATCCCCCGGGCGATGCGCGCTTGAAGACCTATCGCAGTTTGGGCATCCTGGCCTGCGATCGGCAACAAGCCAATCACTTGCTGCCCATCCAGGCGGCCATTACCAAGATCGATACCATCAGCCTGTTGAACCAGCCGTGAAAGAATTTCCTTATCGATAACCAGATAGTTATCCCACCACAGACCTTGCTTCTGGAGCACCTGTTCCAATTTCGGCGACAAGCCGCTTACTTTTTCCATCCCAACTGCCTGCCTCACATCCTGACCAAATTTCGACTCTGCAGGGTAGATCGGCATAAAGGTTATTTTCCTTCCAGATGAGTCGTGGATCAGCATCCAGACGCCTTGCAGGCCTGGCTCCGTAGCGTCCACCTGATCTACCAGGATCAACAGTAAATTGTTCTGACCATTGTCTGGCCGGGCCGAGTAGTGCGCCAGGTGGACAGCAGCCGATTTTGGTTCGTGCAAGCGGGTTGTCCGCCCACTTGAAACAAAGGTGAAGGCGGTCAACAGCAGAGTAAACAGAACTAACAGGATTAATAACGCCAAGGACACCGGGCGAGTATTCCTTCTGTGGCGCAGAAGAGAAACGACACCCGTCCAAAAGGCGATCTCGATTTGATTCGATAGGTTCGAAATGTTCATCCCCGCCTCTAACGCGACGAGCTGATTTTTAATATTTTTCCCTGTTCATTCACAACTACCCGCACAATGAAAGGCATCTGTTTACCGGTGGAGGTGACAGCTCTTCCTGAATAAACCAGCAGGTGTTTTGCCTCACCCAGTATGGACCCCCAATCCTCGCGATTTTGTCCAGGCTTGACAGCCTGGACGCGTGGCCGTCGCCCGAGTAATTCCGGAAAGCGACGGTAAATTTCCTGGCTGACGTTTTGCAACAGCTTTGGGTCCATGGATTTGATCAGTCCCCGAATGGAGGGTTACCCCGAAAATTTTTTTGATTTTTAGCGGCTGAACGGATCCTGCAGACGAGGGCGGAAAAATGGCGGCAGGTTCCGCCGGAAGTTATCCGATGAGGGAGATGGAGCAGACAAGGGCGCAACTTCCCAATCTCTGGTTGCGGGGACCGGAGCCGTGGACTTCGCTTTGGCTGGATTAAATCCGGGCAGCGCCTCTTCCATTGTGGATGAGCCCAATCCGGTAATCATCAGGATTACCTGAGCCCTGCCTTCCATCCTCTCGTCATTGATCACACCGAAGACAATTTCTGTCTGTAAGCCAGTGCGCTCCTGCAAGCTGGATAGTCCGGTCTGCACATCGAATAGGGATAGGTCCTCCCCGCCGCTGAAATTGGCGATAACCCCGGCCGCGCTGCTCAACGGGACATCTTCGAGCAACGGATGGTGCAATGCCTGTTCCAGGGCCTGAGAAGCCTTCGCCTCTCCCTGGCCGTGGCCGATGGACATCAGCGCTCCACCGCCCAACAGGATCAACCGCCGCACGTGGGCAAAATCAACGTTGATCAGCCCGGGCTCGGTGATCAACTCCGTAATGCCCTGAACCGCCTGGCGCAGCACATCATCTGCCAGATGGAAAGCTTGTTCCATCGGTAGGTTGCGCGGTGCAACATACAGCAAACGATCATTGGGAATGGAAATCAAGGTATGAGTGTGCTGGCGCAGGCGTTCCAGTCCTTCGGAGGCGTTTTTCTGGCGGCGACCCATCTCGAAGGAGAACGGCGTGGTTACGATTGCTATTGTCACCGCGCCTTGCTCGCGGGCGATCTCTGCAGCGACAGGGATGGATCCAGTGCCGGTGCCACCGCCCATACCCGCAGTGAGAAAAACCATGTCTGCTCCAGCCAGCGCAGCCGCCAACTCGCGGCGGCTTTCGTCTGCGGCTTCATGGCCGCGCAACGGGTCGCCACCACAGCCAAAGCCTCGTGTTACTCTTGGGCCCAGCAATACACGCGTGGGAGCCGGGTTCGAGGCTAATGCCTGAGCATCGGTATTGGCGGCAATGAAATCCACCCCGCGTAATTGCAGGGTCATCATCCGCTCGATTGCGTTACAGCCGCCTCCGCCTAGCCCAATGACTTTTAGAACCGGCTGCGAGGCGCCCAAATCGTTATTTGAGGTTGCAAAAATCTGATCTTCATATGCTGAGTTCATGGGTCATCTCTCCACCGACATTTACTCTTTTGGATCGCTTTTTACGTTGCAACTAGCGTGCCATCCTCCATCAGTCGCTCAACCTGACAACCCGAGTGTCGAAGCATCGCCAGCGCTTCCGCCGAGACACCTCCATCCGCTCCCACCACGGTAACCCGTTTTGCCAGGCGCGCTTCTGCAAGCGAGAAACCGATCGCCGGGTGAGATTCTTGCAGCAGCGCTTCGACCATCGACAATTCCCAGTTAGACGCCCCCCAGGCATAGAGCGGCAGCAGGACGTAATGGTTGATTGGGTGTGCGATCCGGCTCTTTGAATCAATGGTGGGTGGTACAGGGTTAAGTGACTCACCGTGCTCAGTAAAATGTGTGTCTTCGACGGCGTTCATCTGGTTTTCAGGAGGTTCAAGGCAAACCTCCTCTGCATTTGCAACTTCGGGGGATGTTTCACCCACGGTTCCGGGCTGCGCGCTCATATCCTTTGATATTCGCAGGTACGACGCCCATTGGCGGAAAGCATCCACAACCGGCAGATGATCTCCCGAGGGCAGGAACCAACTATCACTGGCGTGTGGACCATCCGGGTCGGCGGCCAGTAACCAAAAATTACATGCCTTGACCTCATCCGGAACCGGTTTACCTCCCTTCCCTGAAGCTGGATCACCGGTCATCCTTTGGGTAGCGCGTAGATTTATGCGAGCATGGTTGAAGCGGGCGGATTGTTGTTGCTCGGCGGGCAGCGCATTGGCCATCCGTTGGCCAGCGCGTAATAGAAAAACCGGCAGCCGGCAGCCGAATTCTTCCTGGCAAATGGCCAGATACCAGTCGAAGATATGAAAACCCAGATGATCTTGCTGCAAATCAAGGAGCTGAGAATCGGGCAGCCGAGAATCGGGCAGCCGAGAATCGGGCAGCCGAGAATCGGCCAGGTGATAAGGGCGCACTTCGGGCCAACGCTCTGGTCCACCCGCCCCCCACTCTATCGGACGGTCGTTGATCCACGCATATGCGCCAATGGCCAGGGAATCGAGCAGGTCTAAGCAGCCACGCCGTTTCAAACCGCGTAAAGCAGTGCGCAGGAAAGCCAGGTCCCAGTAGTCCCCACCCGGCTCAAGGGGAGGCGTGATGACCACGAGACCTTGCGCTTGTGCCGCCCGAGCCAGAGGGATAAAATCATCCAGAAGGCGCTCCACAAGATAATTTTGTGCCCAGACGTGCACAGGCCAGCTCACACGCGCATTTGGCCGGTCATAAAACACCACATGCCGCACACCCCAACGGGCATAGGCGTTAAAGAGCAGGCGCAAGGTGTCCAGTGGAACCGGTTCTGCTGTACTCAGACAGAAATGCAATACCGGCTGTATATTAGCGGAAAGCAAGACCTGGATAAAATTTTCCGGTATTGCGCGCTCGGCCGGCGCCACAAGCGTCAGCCAGGAAGCGCCCACCTCCACCAGGCGCGGCAGCCAGGTTTCCAGGTCAGACTGGCGAAAATGCCAGGTGTCGGGGTAATAATGAAAACCAATACGATGATGTTCAGGGTTAGTAAAGGGTGTCGAGTTCATGCACGCTGCCTTTTCGGGTACAGTCTAGTGTGTGCAAGTAGCGTGCCATCCAATAGGACTGGAATTTACAAATTGCTATCACAACGATAACAATTTTCTTATGCAACCTTTGGTACAATTATGTGAAATTTTCAATCACAAATATTTAATGGTAGGATGGTAAGAGGATTGTTAGGAGAGCATTCTATGATGTCATCGGATTACATCAAAGACGTCTCGGAAGCCGATTTTGAATATGAAGTCCTGGCCTACTCGCAGCAAGTCCCCGTGATCGTGGATTTCTGGGCTGAATGGTGTGGGCCATGCAAAACGCTTGGGCCGATGCTGGAACACCTGGCGAATGAAGCCCGTGGAAGCTTCCGTTTGGCGAAAGTAAACGTGGATGAAAACCAGAACCTGGCGATACGCTACGGGATTCACAGTATCCCTGCGGTAAAAGCCTTCAAAGATGGCAAGATGGTTGCCGAGTTTGCCGGCATCCAGCCAGAACCACGACTGCGCGAGTTCATTCGCAGCCTGGCACCCAGCCCGGTCGACCTGGCTTTGGAAAAGGGGTTCAGCCTGCTCGGACTGCAACAAGCTCAACAGGCTGAGCATACCTTTCGCCAGGCGCTCGAAGCGGCTCCAGAAAACTCGGGCGCTCAGCTTGGCCTGGCGAAGAGCCTGCTTTTACAAGGGCGCGTCTCCGAAGGGTTGAAGATCTTAAACAACTTCCCCCCCAGCCGCGAATATAACTCCGCTCAAACCCTTCTCCCACTGGCAAAGGTCTTAGCCCGTGTCGAGCGCGGCCAAGCTCCTGAGGGTGGTTCTGAGCTCGACCCGGCCTTTGAGAACGCCATGCGCCTGGCGTTGCGTGGCAACTATGAAGCCGCCATGGATGGATTGCTGGATATCCTCCGTGAAGATAAACGCTACCGTGATGGGCTGGCTCGTAAGGCGATGGTCGCGCTGCTGGACCTGCTGGGAGACGATAACCCGGTCACCCGGCAATACCGCAGTGAATTGGCTACAGTGCTGTTCTAGCCCCGAACCGTTCTAGATTAGCCATCTCAAGAAATTGTAACACGGCTCATCTCGATAACAAGAATGAGTCGTGTTTGATTTTAAAAGGTGGATCACAAATGAGCATCAAGGAGTTTCCCAACCCGGATGCTCAGTCAGTTCCTTAAAACGGACGATCCTCCATGTATAGCAATCGGTGCCTTTAGGATCTGGAGTGCAAGCCTCCCCCAAGGGTTCCAGCTCATAGGAGACATCCACCGTATAGGGGCCCCGGCGGGCGGTGACCGGCTCCGGCTGTCCTGAGTCATACCAGGCGAATGGATCACTACCCAGATAGGTGACCAGGCAATCGCTCCAGGTCTCTCGCACCGTGACGATCAGGTTTTTAGGGGAATGCGCAGATGGTTCGATGCTCGTATAATCGCTGTTGATCCACTGGCGGCCCTCATATTGGTTTCGAGCCTGTAGAGCGGCGATGGCCGCTTTGGCTTGCGCAAGCACGTCTTCATGGACCGGCACCCGGAACTCAGGAGACACCGGACACCCTTCAGTGCCGTTATACCCAACCGTCCAGTATAGCCAGTTCGCCCAATCCCGTTGGAAGCGATAGATGGTAGCCTGGATATCCGGACTGGCGGGCTGCGGGACGCTGAAGCCGCCAGTGAATGCGGGTTGATTCGGTGTTTCTCCGTCTTTCACCTTCTCCCTCCAGGCTTCGTCGGTCAGGCGCTCTCGGCTGGGGAATTCGTAATAGCTGAAGATCCCGCCTCGAGCGACCGTGAGGGCCAGCGAGCCATCTGCCTGGGGGATGGGCGCAACGGCGTAGATCTCGTGAACGTTCCCAATCCCGACCTCTAGCACCTCTCCCGTATTCGGGTCGGTGGCGACATCGGCGATAATTGCGGCGGGATCCGGTTCCGGTTTACCTCCGTTCGCCCAAATCACCACCTCTTCCAGGTAATCTCCAAAGGCACGCAAGGAGGTTTCTTCTTCCTCGGTGAGCGGCCGGCCTTGCAGTTCACGCTCGGCCATGGCTTTGAATTGGCGGGCTTTGGAGGCTAAAGAATTAAGGCGGTCGCTCAAGGTGGGGGCGTACTCATCGTCCATGGGGATGAGCTGTAGAAGGCCGCGCTCTTCCAGGCCCTGGCGCGTCATCTCGGCCAGCGCGGCGATGCGGGCGAACACTTCCGGCACAGGCTCCACATAGCTTTGAGCGACGACCGGGTCCGGCGGAGCCGGCCAACCACAACCACCAATGCCGCCGTAAGGCTGTTTGGCATACAACAGCGTGTCGTGCTTCAACTCGGCCCAGCTTCCCAGGGCGGTATTTAGCTGTTTGTCCTGCCAGGCTGTGGACTGCATGAACAGGGGATAGCCCTCGCCCGGTGGGTCAAGCAACGGGCGCAGGGTGTACAGCCAGGTGTTGTAGGAGGTTTCGACCCAATCGTCCTGCGACAGGCTTCTAATCCAGCCGGTTAATTGATCAAACTGGTTCGCAAAGCCGGTATTCCGGGTGGTGGGATCTTGCATCAGCCAGGTCGCAGCTCGCTCGGAGCCCATTACCGCCATCACGTCCAGGCCGGAAGGCAGGAACCTGCCGGGGACCTTCGGATGGATGAGCTCCTGGAAGATGTAGGCATCTGCCACGAACCGCTGGCCCATCAACCTCAAACCCTTAACGGCTTCTAGCGGTTTATAGTCGTCGCTTAACAGGCCCAGGATACGCGGCGCAGGCAGCCCGTCCGTTGCCGCTATAAAAGCCTGCAAGCGGGTATCGTCGGCTATATAGTTAAGATCCGCCTGGGGCCCGTAGACCTTATCTATGACCTTGAGGTAATCCTCAATAGTCAGGTCATCGCTGCGCCCGACCAGGAAGGCGGTCGGGTCATACAAGACCCGCCACAGTTCCAGTGCAGGAATTGACCCAGCTTTCCCATCCCGGACGGCCAGGGCGAGCAGCAGCGACATGCGGGACTCGTCAGGACCCGCCTCCGGATCCTGTGGGTCGTTCAGTCGAAAGGTCATCCGCCCGTACCACATCATCGCCTTGAAATAAGCCTTGAGCGCCTCGCTTTTCGTGTAGTGGCTGCGGGGAACGTACTGAGAGTAATCCTCCCCGTACTTCAGATGCGGGAAAATCGGTGAAGGGGCCGGACCGCCGGCAGCCTCAATCAGGTCAAGTTCCGCTTGTGCCGTGTCGTTCACAACCTCGGGAAGCTGAAAATCCGGGTCGGCCAGCTTGCTACCGACAGCCAGATAAGCGTAAATGCCTCGGGCCGGGTCTTCCCAGGGAGCGCCCTTGAGCTGCTCATATTCCGCCTGCGCCTGGGCCAGCAGAGCCTGATTGAGCTGGCGCAGTTTCGGTAGAAAGACCCCTTCTTCCAACGAATGGAGCAACTGGTCAAAGGTCAGGTGGTAGGCGTGCAAGAGCGCATCGCTGGTGACAAAAACCGGTAAATTGCTTTGGACCGTTTCTTTGTATAACACGTGGAATTCAGGGTAGTCTGCCGGGCTGGCGACCACCCCGGCGTCGGCCAGCTGCTCCAACTGTTCGGCTGAGAGCACCAAGGGCAC
>MGNS01000091.1:4239-8979 GCA_001795165.1 Chloroflexi bacterium RBG_16_57_11 | reverse complement strand
CAGAAATCAGTAAGGACCACTTATAGGCGGGGCGCGCCGTACCTAAAAAACGCGCAATCTAATGTCCTTCACCGTGTATCTTCCAGACCATTACAACCCGTGCCGCTTATGGCACTCGTATGTTGACGTGTGGGGATACATTATCTGCACCTACTGTGGCTATGTAGTAGGTCTTTAATAGCTCTCGCTGAAAACGAGATAGGAGCCTGGCTATGGCTGTCGCTCGCTTTACTTCCTTCGTTGACACCACTGAACAAACTGTTCTCGCTACCGCTTGTATGGTGACTTCTGTCCTCATTAAGGCGAACAAGAACCAGTCCGCTGAGGCATGGTTGTCGCTGTATAACAATGCGACTCCCACACCCGGCACGACTGAGCCTGACGTTGTGCTGCCTATTGACACGCTGGCAAAGTCCGGGAAGGGGATGTTCAAGTTCATCTTCCCCGGCGGAATCGCCTTCGATACAGCTTGTACGGTCTTCGTCTCGCAGACGAGTCCCATTGACGCGACGGCTGCTGCGACTACAGTTGCTCCAGAGGAAATCCTTGTGTTCTACCAGCCTGGCCGCACGGCATAAGGGAGTAGAACATGGCTGAGCAAACTTTTCGCAACGGCATTAACGTCGGTTCGCCTGGGCGCGAGATTGTTATTACTGAAAAAGGGCTAGATTTCAGTGGCGATCAGGTCGGGTATATCAACATTCACTCGGCCAAGGCGACATAATGAAGTACCTGCAATCGAAGTTCACAATCGTTGGAGAGCCGACTAAGAAAGCGCAGGACGCTTTCCGCGAGAACTATGTGAAAGTGAATTGGAAAGACGATGGCAAACAACATAAATAGGATTCAGTCTTACGTGCTGCGCGGCACGAATCAGCAAGTCGCCAAGCCCGCCTCCGCGCTGTTGTGGGAACCGCCGGTGTACAAGCATCGTACTGGCCGGGATAGTGCTGATTCTGCTGGTTCAAGTCAGTACAACGCGAGCGAAGGCATTGTTATCAAGCACTTCGAGTTGCACAATCGCGCTGCCAGTGCTGCCGCAACTGGCATCGGCGGGCGCATTGCAAATCGGTACTGGCAGATTGGTACATACGACGGCACTACATTCACTGATGACACAGCCGACGCACAGAACGTGACTGCGGGCGACTTCATCATGCACGGTGCTGACGCTGCGAATGATGGCTTCGTGATCCTGTCGCCAGTTAAGTTCGGCTGGGTCAGTTTTAACGTGAGTCAGGCGTGCACAAACGTAGCCGGTGACGCAGATCATACACTGGAGTACAGTAACGCTGCGGGCACTGGCTGGACAACGCTTGCTGCGGCTGACACTTACGTTGCTGATGATGCGGGACTCATTACGTCCAATGCTGTTATTGCAGTAGGCGAGATTTGCCAGGTTTTTGAACCGCCTACAGCGTGGGGCAAAGTCACAAGTATTACTGGCCTGCCAACGGGCTATTATGCACTCCGCTTTGACTCTGCTGCTCACGATGCTGGTGACGCCGCGCTGCTCGCTACTGCCGTTGAAATCGGTGTCATGTGGTCTGTTGACCAGCTTGGCGCGAATGGCACCTGGGAAGTGGACTTCGGCTCTCGCCCCGGTGATGGCTTCAAGATGCACCAGTGCGATGGCCTCGTAGCGTTCTTTCAAACGGCAGACGGCGGAAATCGCGTGTACGCTGACGTAGATACGGCTTAGGAGTAACAATGGCTATTCGAAATCCTGACGTTGCAATCAGTCCGTTTGAAGCGGCTGTCAAGGCGCTTGAGGACTTGGCGAAGGGTCCAAAAGGTGACGTTGGCGTTGCTGGGCCAAGCGGTCCCACAGGCCCTCGTGGTCCTGAAGGTCCTCGTGGCCCTCAAGGTGAACGCGGGCCAATGGGCGAAGTCGGCCCTGCTGGTCCAAGTGTTCGTGGCGAGAAAGGCGACCGTGGTGATGTAGGACCTGAAGGTCCAGTTGGTCCCAAAGGTGACGCTGGCCCACGAGGGCCAGAAGGTCCGCGTGGTCCACAGGGGCCACAAGGCCAAGTTGGGCCAAAGGGTGAGACAGGTCCTCGTGGTGAGCGCGGTGAGATTGGCCCGCTTGGTCCTCCAGGTATTGAGGGTCCTGTTGGCCGCCGTGGTGACATTGGTCCTCGTGGTCCCTCTGGCGTGCCGCCTGAAGGTGCAATCATCCTGTTCCCGAAAGACAAGCCAATGCCTGAAGGCTGGGACAAGATGACAATTGACGAAGAGTGGTTCCAGCGCGTGTGGAGTCGCTTCATCGGCGGGAATGCTCCAGTTATCCTTGTAAAGAAGTAAGATGAAGGCCGTTGACGAACGTGTCTATGACTCACTTCAGCAGGTTCTTGCAGAACTGTTGAATAAAACTGAGCCAACGGATAATCAGGCCGTTTCTGGTGTAGGTGCGCTTTCTATTGCCGCAGGTACGGCAAGCAGTTCTGGCAACACTACACTTATTACTCCTGCGTCGGGAAAGAGTGTTCGCGTGTACTATGCCAGTTATAACAACGCGCTCGCTGTTGAAGCAGGATTTCGTTTTGGTGCGGCAGGAACGATCTGGCTGAAGAATAATCTTGTCGCCAATTCAGTTATTTCAAAAGACTTTGGCGACCTGCGTTATGTGCAAGGAGCAGTTGATGAAGTTCTTATTCTCAACCTCTCACTTGCAGTCAGTACCAATTGGACTGTCTTTTACGTCGAGGTATAATCGTGTCAAAAAGTGACGCTTTTGAAAACGACATTCTTGATCTCTTTTTCAAGAACGTCGCCATAGCAGACCTCGCCGAGAATGATACAACTTCGCCTGCCACGACGTTGTATTTTTCT
The DNA here is from genome assembly GCA_001795165.1 of Chloroflexi bacterium RBG_16_57_11. Lineage (GTDB taxonomy): Bacteria > Chloroflexota > Anaerolineae > Anaerolineales > UBA4823 > RBG-16-57-11. Next base: position 6,147 of record MGNS01000091.1, on the reverse strand, counting down.
CTGCATACAGGCGACCCTGGTGATGCTGGAACCCAAGCGACCAGTGAGACAGCTTACACAGGTTATGCGCGTGTTGGCGTAACTCGTGGAGCAGGCTTCACGGTGACCGGCAACTCAGTCTCGCCTGCCGCGAATATTGACTTCGCGGAATGCACAGCGGCTCCTGGAAGCCCTATTACGCACTTTGGTATCGGCACGAACGCGACTGCTGGGCAAGCAGGCTATCTGATGTACAGCGGCACCGTGACGCCAAACATCACAATGGCGGCTGGCGTGATCCCTCGGCTCAAGACGACTAGCACAATCACTGAAGACTAAAACGCAAAATGAACTACAGCACGTCCTTTGCTGCCACTGAGAATCCTATCAATGAGTCAGGAAACTGGCTCAATGGGTTAGCTGATGGTGATGATTGGGCTGATGTCCGCACTACCTCGGGGCGTGCTATCGGTACACAGGATGGGACGGGCGGATTTGATGATTCGACGGCCATCCTCACAGGTACTTGGGGAGCAGACCAAGAGGCCCAAGGTGCCGCGTATATCAATAATCCGGCAGGGTTTGCTGAGGTTGAAATTCGTCTCCGGTCCGTAATCAGTGCTGGCGTCAATCGCGGCTATGAAATCCTGTTTGCGTGGGACGGAGCCTACGCAAATATCGTGCGCTGGAACGGACCCTTCGGGGACTTCACGGTACTAAACGTCACTGAGTTCAACGGGGGCGCGGTTGCGCTAACCACCGGCGACATCGTCAAGGCAACGATTGTCGGCGGGTTTATGAGCGCGTATGTCAATGACGTACTATATATGACCGTGACTGATACGACATGGTCGAACGGGACTCCAGGGATTGGGTTCTATAACGACGGGTCATCCAACGACGACTTTGGCTTCACCGATTTCAGCGCCACGGATGGAGTAATTGAAGACGCGCCAGAAACAATTTGGGTTGTCCGCTCACCGGCTGGGTGGTAAGGGAATAACATGCGATATACGTTTGGTATGCGTAGTACCGTCGTTGGGACAAGCGCCCGTGCGATGATGTCGTTGTTTGGGATTGCAGGCGTTGGCGGAAGGCTGCGGGAAGTTGGCGTGTTCAATACCACGACTACGGCTGTCGCCATTGCGCTGGCGCGATTCACTAACGCCACGGGAGTCGGTGCAGGACAGGCGGAAGGCGAATATGACGAGAACGCGGCTGCGCCAAGCTGCACCGTTTTCGCTGGGCACACGGCAGACGGGGGCGTAGGCCAGATTCTCCGACAGGCCACGCTCGGTGCGGCGGCTGGCGCGGGCGTGATCTGGACGTTTGGAGATAGTGGCATTGTTATCCAGCCCGGTACAGCGAACGGCCTTGGCATCCTCACGCCCACAGGCACCGGGCAGCTTTGCGACCTCTACTTCGATTGGGACGAATAATGGCAACAGTCTGCTGGATGCCGTCGAGCGGCGCGGCTGGCGTGAGCCCCACACCCGATGCTGGCACTTGGACACTGCACGTCAGTTCCAACAGTCGCCGCATGGTGTTCGCTCGGAGCAATACGGCCCTCACGACGTTGGCGTATAACCCGGACGCTGTAGACCACATCGTTGACGGAAACTCCATGATCTGTCAGTTCGTAAGCGACACGCTACCCCCGCAGACTGTCGCGGCGCAGCAAATCCTGTGGGGCGCGAGGATGTTGGAGGCTGCGGCAAGTAACAACCTGTTTCCGTTGGTGCGGCTCTATGGGTGCAACGTCGCGGGAACGAGCAACCTGGGGACGCTGCTCGCTGGAACCCGTTCTGCTACAGAGTGCGGTACTGCACTTAGCGGTGCGTGCCGGGTGGAGACAAGCACCGTACAGACGTTCAGCGAAGACTGGCGGTTAGTAGCGGAGTGGGGCGTAGGCGGGCTACCTGTGAATAC
>MGNS01000091.1:1382-4125 GCA_001795165.1 Chloroflexi bacterium RBG_16_57_11 | reverse complement strand
TGGCCGCAACTGCGCCATCACTCGGCGCTATCGTCGCACCGTATCCGCCTCCGCGAGGGAAAGGACTGTAACCCGCCGTGAGCGAGAATTTCCGCACATGGCCTGCGCGGATCGAACGCTCGCGGACTATCGGCGGGCTGGCACCTGCTGTCGGTGGAATTGTCGAAGCGGACGGTGCGTCGTCTGGCGCAGCATCTACCAACGTAGTCACGAGTGCTATTGCTGGCGCACCAGGCAGTTCTAGCGGCCTTGCATCATCTGCAATAGTCGGCGCGGCTCTATGGCTTGCAGTTCTCGCTTCTACTGCTCTTGCGAGTGATGCAGTTATTGGCGCAGCCGTCATCCCCGGCAGCGCAAGCTCAGTTGCGAGCGCAACGGATTCTGTTGTTGGCGCGTCAGTTACCGCCGGTCTCGCGGCTTCAACTGGCACTTCTGATGTTCTTGGCGACGGAGAAGCTGTTAGCAGTGGCGGATCAGACGCACTATCTGAAGGCTCCGCAACTGTCACAGCGGCCAGTGCCACGCTCCTCACTGGCGACGGTGCATCAGCCGGGGTTGCCGAAGGTTCTGCGGGCAGTAGCGCAATCATCACTACTGATGCCGCGAGTAGTGGCGTTGCAACCCCTTCCGGTGTCAGCGGCGCGACGGTTGGTACAGTTGGAACCGTAGAAAGTGCTGCGACTGTTGATGGAGCTAGCAACACTATCATTGGAGCAGTCGGCGAAAGCGCCCCACCAACCGGCGAAGGCGGCTTCGTCGTCATAGTGAATGACTAATGGGCAAGAAATCTCCATCGTCCGGTGACTTCGATCACGGCGCGTTGCAAGGGCTCACCGACGACGATCATACGCAATACGCTCTTCTCGCTGGTCGCTCAGGCGGACAGACCCTCTACGGCGACACCGATGCGAACGGCGACATTATCATTCATGGGACAAGCAGCGCCACACGAGCGACTAGTTATGTTCTGCTCCAGACTACAGCCGGTTTCGTGGGCATCAATATGTCCACGCCGCTCGTGCCACTGCATGTTACAGGAGTAATTGCCTCCACAACCGACGTACAGTCTAGTGGGAACATTACGACCTCCAGCACAGGCAATTTTCGTTTTGGGTCCTCTGGTGGGCGAAGCGCCCTGTCTTCTTCTGGAGATGGTCTCGTTGAGGTTTGGAACAATGCTCACACAGGGCTGACCCGCCTAAATCTCGGGGGAACAACATCGTCCTTCCCCGCGTTAGCGATTTCTGGGACCACGCTGCAAGTCATTGCCGCAGACGGTGCTGGGAATGCAAATTTCTCACTCACTGGGTTTCTTACCGCACTTAAACTTATCAACAGTCGTGTCATGGGCCTAACAGGAGTGAACAACAGCGGAACTCCGAACACACAATATGACTTCGCCGCTGACGAAGTGGTCCTCGCGGACCCCTCGGGTGGCGGTATCGCAAGCAAGCGGAATACCGGCACGCTGACAAACAATGTTTCAACTGCCGGCCCCGCTGCGAATGGGCGCGACGTGGCAGGGGCATTCAGTGCATCCAGTTGGATTCACTTCTACTTCATCTACAATCCAAGTACTGATACACTCGCTACGATAAGCAGCGCCACGGCTCCGCCCACAGGACCAGCACTGCCCAGCGGATACACTCATTGGGCATATATCGCTGCCGTGTATTTTTCTGCGGGGTCTGCGCTTTTAGGAACAATTGTTCGGGGTCCTTGGGTCACATACAAAACCCGCAATGCCGTATTGAGTGCTGGGACAGCGACAACAGAGACCGCAATTGATTTGAGTGCTGCTGTTCCCCCAAACGCGCTCATGGTTATCTCGGAGGGAAAAATAGATGTCGCGGATACGACAGCCGGAAAGTATCTTGTATTGCAAACGCGCTTGCTTACTGGAGTAAATTTTGAGGTCATTGACACGCGGGCGAGGGCTGGGACCACCACCTCCTGGGTTGGTATCCCGTTCACTCACCCAAACGTTGCACAGAACATTTACTACTTGTGGTCTATCGCACCAGATACAACGAAAGATTTCTACTTTGCGGTCCTCTCGTACTCTATACCGAACGGAGATGCCTAATGGCAAAGAGTGCGTTTGTGGACTCGGCAACGGGCGTCCTAAAGTGCTGGGGCTTCGTGGAATCGAACGAACCTGGCGATACGAGGATTCCCGTACCAGAAGACTTCGCCCTAGACCCTCGTGCGGGCTGGCAGTGGGACGGCTTCACTTGGCAAAAGTATTCTATCCCTGTCGTGAAGTCTGACCGAGAAAATGCTATTGAAGAATTACAGCAACTTAATGAGAAGTCTGCAACAACGGAGGATGTAATTAAACTGTTACGGAGGGCGTTATGAAACTGAATGAAGCATACTCAATCCCTGAGCGTTATGTTCGTGAACTCGCTGAGTACGATACCGATCTCCGCTACCGCTGGGGGCGTGCTGAAGGTCTAGTCCGCGTAGAGCGTCGAGTGCGGCGTGAGCGCCTCAATCATGTCCCTCCCATGAGCGACGATCCCCGCATGTTCGATGATTACGAGATGATCCGCGATGGCTATACGCTGGTGCTCAAGTTCCCTCCGCTTGAGTCCGCGTGGCCGTGCGTCGTCTTCACTCTCGCACAGACGGACCTTCAGCGCCTCGGCGGTGCCCAGCAGCACGCGAATAACCTTGAAGACCAAGAACGCTACGAGAAGGCCCGCCGACAATGGAACCGCCGCGATGATTTTCGCGTCAT
>MGNS01000091.1:1092-1326 GCA_001795165.1 Chloroflexi bacterium RBG_16_57_11 | reverse complement strand
AGCTTGAACACTATTCGCACGTCTCCTGAAGGCGCTGGCTGGCGCAAGAATGCGAGTTTTAAGTGAATGTAAGTCAGATCACCCGTCTCGCAAGTTACAACGCGAACGCAATTAAGAAAGCTGGCACACTTGCGCCGTTTGTCACTGCGGCAGAACTCGCAGCCTGGGCCGACGAAGGCAACCGTAAGCTGGAGTTTAAGCTACGCCAAGTCAATGCTAACTACTTCCAGAAGA
>MGNS01000091.1:856-1017 GCA_001795165.1 Chloroflexi bacterium RBG_16_57_11 | reverse complement strand
CTGTAGGCGCTAATACTCTCACATTGCCTCCAGATTTCCAAGAGTTACGGTACATCAAGGTCATCACGTCAGGCTATGAGAACGTCGTCCTTGACCGCATGGATCACACGGACGCGACGTTTCAGCAGTTACTCAAGGATACGACGAATCGTGGTGCTGGC
>MGNS01000091.1:510-743 GCA_001795165.1 Chloroflexi bacterium RBG_16_57_11 | reverse complement strand
GCTGTCACTGACGCGACTGATGACGTAGTTGGCACGAGCACGTCTTGGCTCGTTGCAGCGCGTTACTTCGACACGTCACAGCTTGACATCATGTTTGGTTCAAGCGGTTCAGCAACCTTACCAGTGCCAGAACCAACCTGGGTGTATGACGGCGCGTCCTTGAACAAAGTCTCGTCCATTACTGACGCTACGAACCTCGTTCTTACTGCTGACAAGATTGGTACACTCGCTGC
>MGNS01000091.1:273-495 GCA_001795165.1 Chloroflexi bacterium RBG_16_57_11 | reverse complement strand
ATCCTCGCTAGCGTTCCCACTGTTCCCGACGAGTACCACTACTTCATTGCTGACTACGTGACCATGAAGGTTCTCGCAAAGGCAGGCGATCCACAAATGGCTCGTGCCATTGCAACGTGGCCTGACAACATCGCTGACATGCTTACAACTGCTGGCCGCCGTCAGAGTGGTGACGTTGAAGTCGTGGAAGATTGGGACCCGGACGCTTAATATGGCTATTGA
>MGNS01000091.1:146-262 GCA_001795165.1 Chloroflexi bacterium RBG_16_57_11 | reverse complement strand
TCCCACAGTTTGAAAGCGATCCTGAACAGACTGCCGTTGCTGAATTGCGTCGGCGCGATTCTGTCATGGCTGGACCTGACGAGCGTAGCTATGTTCGGCGTGCACTTGATTTCGCA
>MGNS01000091.1:0-124 GCA_001795165.1 Chloroflexi bacterium RBG_16_57_11 | reverse complement strand
GTATAACGAATATTGGTCCAGGAGCAGGAATTGGAAGTGCTGTTCTTGAGAATCCATACGCGAAAGTTGGAGCTTCTCTTCTTCCTAAAGAAGGAGTTTCACAAGCAGTACGAGGAATAGGCCG
>MGNS01000090.1:59212-59322 GCA_001795165.1 Chloroflexi bacterium RBG_16_57_11 | reverse complement strand
GGCGATCGCGTTCAGGTTGGGCTGGTTCATATCGAAAAATTGGCGCCCGAGGCGGATGATCTCCGGATCGATTTCGTAACCGTCGATGGGGATCGGACCGAACACCTGGG
>MGNS01000090.1:53494-59161 GCA_001795165.1 Chloroflexi bacterium RBG_16_57_11 | reverse complement strand
CCACGCGCTCCAGGCCATACGGAGCAGGGTTGAAAAATGGCGCAGCCAGGAATTGCTCCCACGGTCCGTGATAATCAAGCTCGCTGGGGTGCCATATGGAGTGCTGGCCCTGGCCTTCGTTCAACCGGAGGATTCGGTAGCCATCCTTCTCAAGCACCTGGATGTAGTTGTATCCCGATTCGGTTTCATAGATCTGCCCGGCGGTGGCCTTAATCGGGTTCATAGCCCAAGCCATTGCCAGCAGAAACAAAGAAAGCGGCATCCAGGCATAGCGCAAGGCTGTCCGCCAACCGCTATCCAGCCATTGACCACCCAAAGCAACCAGCAGGAGGAACTCGCTGAACAGGACAAAGGTCCAGGTGGTGCCGACCAGGGGGATCAGCACCAGGACAGGCAGGAAGGTCCCAACGAAGGAGCCTATCGTGGAGACAGCATAGATGCGCCCGGATATGCGACCGGCCTGTTGTGGGTCGCTGATCGACAGGCGTATCGCGAAAGGGGAGATGGCGCCGAGCAGGGTGACGGGGAGGCTGAACAGGACCAACACGGCGGTGAAGGAGCCGAAAAGAACACCGACCTGGAGCTGGTCGAAGGCGTCGGCTGCCAGCCGGAGGACAGGGCGGGCGACCAATGGCACCAGCCCGGAGACGAATGCGCCCCAAGCAAGGATGGCGAAGAGGGTGCGGAAGTGAGGCGAGCGGTCTGCCCAGGGGCCGCCGATGAAATAGCCTGCAGCCAGGTAGATGAGGATCAAACCGATGATGCTGGCCCACACCAGGTTACTGGTGCCGAAGACGCTGCCCAACAGGCGGGAGGCAGTCAGCTCCAGCGCCAGGGTGGTCATACCTGCGGAAAAGACAGTGAAATATAGATAACGCCTCATACGCAATTAAAGGAGCAGGCATCGCTCAAATTTGATTATTCACCCGCCAAAAGAGTTATTCGGTCCACCAAGTCGCGATGCACATACAAACCCGAATCGATCAAACCAGACATTAGCGGTTTCACGGCTTCGATGAGGCCTTCTTGTTTCGCCAAAAGCAGGACACCCAAGGTGCCGCTCACCGGCAAGCTCATCCGGGTGGCGTATCTCCTGGCGCGCCTTTCATCCAGCAACACAAGACGAGCTTCTTGCACTTGCGCCAGGGCGATCACTTCCGCTTCCCCCCGATCCAAACCAGCGAAGGCATCAACTGCACTTGGGCGAGCCAAGGGGACAACCTTGATCCAGGGAGCGATGAGCAAACTTTGGAAGCGATCCAGGGGAATCGAGGCAAGAAACTCATCCCGAATTGCCGGTGGGATGAGAATTTCTTCGAACAGTGTTTGTAAAATATCCAATCGGGAGATGGACCAATACGCCACCAAAGGCGTATTATTGGCGATGACGGGCCCGACGCGCATTTTCGATGTCCTCATTTATCTCATCGGGTGACTCGCCAAAAGGGGAAAGATTGTACTCACTCAGCAGGAATATAAAGTTAATTCGCGAAATCCCAGCAATCCGCGCGGCAAGTCCGGTGCTCAGTTTGCCGCCCTCGTAAAGCTTAAGAGCCAGCAGCAAACGCGCCTCTCGCTCAAACTCGTCCGGTTCTTTTTGCAAAGCCCAAAGGACCTCAGAGGGATATTCGATACTCAAACGGTTTAGCTTTTCCATTGCCATTAGCGCACCTTCTATTTGAGATTATACACCAGCAAGGGCAGTTATTTAATTGGTATAATGGGCAGGTTAGACGACACGCTGCATCTAGTTTCAGACCGTTCATTTTTGGAGCATTGATGACCCCAGAGAAATTTACCGGAGCCAAAATCCGCCAGGATTTTATCGACTTTTTCGTCGAGCAAAGCCATACCTTTGTGCCATCTTCGTCTCTGGTGCCCGGCGGCGACCAGACCCTGCTGTTTACCAACGCCGGGATGGTGCAATTCAAGGATGTGTTCCTGGGGACCGATAAGCGCGCCTACACCCGAGCAGCTAACTCGCAAAAGTGCATGCGCGTGGCGGGCAAGCACAACGACCTGGATGACGTGGGAAGAGACAATACCCACCACACGTTCTTCGAAATGCTGGGCAACTGGTCATTCGGTGATTATTATAAAAAAGAGGCTATCGCCTGGGCCTGGCAGCTTCTGACCGACGTGTGGGGCATACCCCGCCACGCCCTCTGGTCGACTTGCTTCAAGGATGAAAAAGGGGAAATCCCCACCGATGAGGAAGCAGCGGATCACTGGCGCCGGCAACCCGGCATGAATCCGGAGCATGTGTTGTACTTCGGTCGTAAGGATAACTTCTGGGAAATGGCGGAGGTCGGCCCGTGCGGGCCATGCAGTGAAATCCACATCGACCGCGGGCTGAAGTATTGTGACAAGCAGGATGTTCCGGGTCATATCTGCCAGGTGAATGGCGATTGCACGCGCTTTCTGGAACTGTGGAACCTGGTGTTCATCCAATACAACCGCAGCGGGCCCAGCAGCCTGGAGCCGCTGCCCGCCAAGCACGTGGATACAGGTTTGGGTCTGGAGCGCATCGTTTCGGTGTTGCAGGATACGGACTCGAACTACAAGACCGACCTGCTCCTCCCGCTGATGCGAGCGACGCAGGAGATGACCGGTCACAGCGATGCGGAAATGGAGGCCAACCTGACCCCGTACCGGGTGATTGCCGACCATACACGGGCAGCGTCGTTCTTGATCGCGGATGGGGTGGTGCCGGGCAACGTAGGACGCAATTATGTGTGCCGCATGATCATCCGCCGGGCGGCGCGCTTCGGCAGCAAGATCGGCTTGAATGAGCCTTTCTTGAGCCATGTGGCGCATGAAGTGATCGATCACTACGGTGATTTCTATCCCGAGCTAAGACGCAACCGCTCGGCGATCCTGAGCAACCTGACGCGGGAGGAAGAGCGCTTCCAACGCACTGTGGAGAGCGGCGTAGCAAAGCTGGAGAACCTGCTGGAAAAATTGACCAATGGCGGTGGAAAGATCCTACCCGGCGACCAGGCTTTCGACCTTTACGCCACCTACGGGCTCCCGCTGGAGATCACCCGAGATATCGCCCGCGAGCAGGGCTTGGAGGTGGATGAGTCGGGTTTTCGCCAGGCGATGGACAAACATCGGGTGGCTTCTGGAGCTGGCGAGGCGTTTGGCCCACTGGGCGGTGAGGACGCCGAATTTTACCGCGATCTGATGGAGGATCTGGAGCTGGCGAGCAAGCTACCCTCTGAGGGGGTGGCTTATAATCCTTATGAATGGCTGGAAGTGCAAGGCGAAATCCTGGCCCTGGTCAAGGACGGTGAGACCAGCCTATCCGCCATGCCGGGCGACCGGATTGAGGTGCTGCTGCCGCGCACCGGCTTTTACGTCGAGTCGGGCGGCCAGGTCTCGGATACAGGTATCATCTCAGGGGGCGCAGGCGCAGATTGGGAGATCGTGGTGCGGGAGATGCGCAAACCGGCGGCGGGAGCCATCGTGCATGAGGGCGAGGTGATGCGCGGTCAGCCGCGGGTGGGCGAGACGGCGATCGCCCGGGTTGACGCCCAGCGCCGCCACGACATCATGCGCAATCACACCGCCACCCACCTGCTGCACGCCGAGCTGCGCCGCGTCCTGGGCGAGCACGCCCGCCAGGCTGGCTCACTCGTCGCGCCGTCGCACCTGCGGTTCGATTTCACCCACCCGCAGGCGGTGACAACCGAAGAGCTGGAGCGGATCGAAGCCGGGGTCAACCAGGCAATTCTAGGCGACTACCGCTTAAACATCGCCTTCAAGCCGCTGCAACAGGCGATCGACGAAGGCGCTACGGCGCTTTTCGGTGAGAAATACGGTGAGACGGTGCGCAACATCACCATTGGCCACAAGCCGATCCAAGCAGAGGAGGATTTCTACTCCAATGAGCTGTGCGGCGGCACGCACGTCGATGAGACCGGGGACATCGGCCTTTTCCTGATCACCAGCGAGGGGAGCGCGGCGGCTGGAATCCGCCGTATCGAAGCGGTGACCGGGCGTGGAGCCTATGCGCTGGTACAGCAGCGCCTCAAAACGCTTAAGCAAGCCGCGGCCCTGCTGGCGACTTCCCCGGAAGAGCTGACCAGCAAGGTCGCGCAGGTGTTGGAAGAGCTCGACCAAACCCGCAAGCAGGTTGCCGAGCTTCGCTACAACCAGGCCATCTTTTCCTTCCAGAGCTACTTGCATAATACGCCGCAGGTCAACGGGGTGCCAGTACTGTCGGCAGCCCTGGAAAACTTCGATGCAGATACGCTGCGCATGCTGACCGACCGCTTCAGGCAGCAATACACAAGCGGCGTGGTGGCGCTTGGCTCGGTTGGCGAGGATGGCAAGCCGCTGGTCGTGGCCGCGGTGACGGAGGATCTGGTCAAGCGTGGCTTGCACGCCGGCGAGCTGGTGAAATTCCTCGCCGGCTTCCTGGGGGGTGGTGGAGGTGGTCGTCCAACAATAGCCCAGGCGGGTGGCAAGGACCCAGCCCGCCTTGAAGAAGCCTTGTCTCAAGTCACAGGTTGGGTCGCAGGCAAGCTCGAAAGTTGATGAAGTGGGTGATGGGATTATTCAGGATTTGACGATGATCGACAAAGAACAAGCAATTCAGATCGTTCTCGAAGAATATGAGAATGGCTTCAGCCCAACGGATATCGCCCAGAATTTAAGCCAGCAGCTGGGTGTGCCCTTCGATCCGGTGTATCAGTTTGTGATGCGTACGTTGAGCGAACAGGTCGAAATCTGGCAGTCTTCGCCAGAAGATGAACCTGTTCCTCCACCTGCGCCACCGACACAACCCGATCCGGTGGCACTATTTCTCGGCGGATATGAGCCAACCGCTGAAGAACAGGCCGAGACGGAAAATTCCCTGGCTGAGTCCACCAAGACGGCTGGCCTTGCTGGAGCCAAAACTCCAAGTCTAAAAGCGCTCGAGCAGGATCCAAAGGTGGAGAAATTCGTCCTGCAGATGCTAGCAAAAAATCGTAAGACCAGCGATACCGTTCTGGCGGTTTGTGAACAAACCGGTCTGGACTGGAACGATGCGCAACGATTGGTGGGGCGGATTGCGGCGAAAAACCAAAAAACACTCAAGAGCCAACAAAACCGGCTGCCGTTGATCCTGTCCGTCATCGCCATAGTGGCTGGGGCTTTGTTGCTCTTCGCAGGAATCAGCGAGAGCTTTACCATCTACAGCGTGGTTCGAAGGGCACCATCTGCCGAAGAAATGGTGATGGCAGCCGCTTCACAGGAGTTTCTACGCCGGGCATTCTGGTCATTGGTAACGGGCGGCGCTTTGCTGGTCGGTGGGGCGGTTGGATTATTCATCAGCTTGCGTTCCCAATTTGAATAGAATACCAGGTCGCAAGCATCATCGAACCATGCGATGAAGACGCACATCATCCAACTGGAACAATATGACGATAGCGTCTCTGCCCGGGACAAAATGAGCTGGGCAAAAGGCGAGCGGATATTGCTGGTCTGGCCGGAGCGTGGGCGGGTGCTGTACCGGCGGATGGACCTGGTGCTTTTGCAACGCCAGAGCGCAGCCCAAGGCGCCCAACTGGCGCTGGTGACCCGGGACCCAGACGTGCGCTATTTCGCGCCACGGATTGGAATCCCGGTGTTTAAGTCGTTACGTAAGGCCCAGCGTGCGGTATGGAGGCTGCCGCGGCG
>MGNS01000090.1:50790-53405 GCA_001795165.1 Chloroflexi bacterium RBG_16_57_11 | reverse complement strand
GTCCGTCCAGAGCGGGTAACGCCCGCGCTCAAGCCGCTGAATCGCCTGTTTTTTTTCGCCCTGGGAGTGCTTTCGCTCCTGGCTATTGCAATGACCCTGATTCCATCCGCGGTAGTGACATTGACGCCCCAAACGGGGGTTCAGGAAGTAACGCTGGATGTGCGAGCTGATACGGGGATCACCGAAGTTGACTTAACGGGTGTGGTCCCGGCACGTTGGCTGCACGTAACCGTGGAGGGCCGGGATACAACCTCGACCAGTGGAATGATGTTGGTTCCGGAGCGCCCAGCGCTGGGGGGGGTACTTTTCACCAACCTTACTGACCAGTCGGTCGTGATCCCACTGGGCACGGTGGTGCTCAACCCGGACGAGACGAACCAACGCTTCACAGTGACGCAGGCCGGCGAGCTGCCAGCCGTCACCGGGGAAACGATATCCCTGCCGGTGAGCGCTCTGGCGCCGGGCAGCCATGGTAATTTGCCGGCCGGCAGATTGATCGCCATCGAGGGTTCGCTGGGAACACAGGTTAGCGTGACCAATCCCCAGCCGACTTATGCAGGCAGCGATCGCAAAGAGCCGGCGCCAAATGCCGATGACCGGAGATTGTTGGCCGAGCGCCTTCACGTGGCACTGGAGAAGACTGCCGCACAGGAGCTACAAAGTGGCCTGCAACCCGGCGATGTGTTGATCACCTCTACTCTGGAGCTGGTTAACAACCTCGAGGAGAGATTCCAGCCTGGCGAAGGTCAGCCAGCGGACCAGCTGGCGCTGAGCCTGCGCCAGGAATATCAGGCGCAGGTGGTTTCGGCGGATGACCTGACCGCATTGGCCCAGGCGGTATTCAACGCCAACCTGCCAGCCGGGTTTGCTCCCGTAACAGGCTCGTTGCAAGTGGAAAACATTGACTTTCCACCAGCCCTCGAAAATGTACAAAGCCCGGGTGAAAAACAGTTGCGATGGAATATGCACGCTGACCGCCAGATTCAGGCGCAAGCACCGACACCACAAGCCATCCGCCTGGTGTTGGGAGTTGATCCTGAAGCAGCCAGCCAACAATTAAAGAGCGAATTGGCGTTAGAACGACCTCCCGTAATCAGGCTGACCCCAGCCTGGTGGCCACGGCTGCCAATCCTGCCATTCCGGATACACATAGAGATCGATCACCCTGGCGCTGGACAGGAATCCTCCGCAAGCGCCGGACAGCCAGTAAGCGCAGCTCCGGGCCTTTGAAAGGATACTCCTATGCGAATCCTGGCTGTTGACCCTGGCGAAAAACGTATCGGCATCGCCTTGAGCGACCCATCCAGCACCATTGCTAACCCGCTGACTGTTTTGAAGCATGTCTCGAGAGCGGTCGACGCGGCCAGCATCGCCCAGCTTGCCATCGAACACGAGGCCGAACGCATTCTCGTCGGGCAGGCGCTGGACGATGAGGACCAGCCGACACCACAAAGCCGCCGAGCTTACCGTCTGGCGGCAGCCATTCGGGCGCAAACCAGGATCCCGGTGGTCTTATGGGATGAGAGCGGCAGCACCCAGGCAGCGCAATTCGCAGGCATCGCATTGGGCGTTTCACGGCGCAAACGAGGCGGCCACCTGGATGACATCGCTGCGACCTATATCCTGCAAACCTACCTCGATGCGCGAAATGGGCCGGTCGAAGGTCAAACCAATACGAGGTCGCTTGCGGACGAGTGAGGCCGCAATCGGATAAACCTGTTCAAGCAGTATGTGGATATGAAAAGATTTACCTGCCTTAGCATCACCCTTGTTTTACTTGTGGTATTGTGCCTGAGCTTGCTGGTCGCCGCCTGGCTGATCAACCAGATACCGCCACAGGCTGTGGTGGTCTTTGGACCGCCTACCCGTGGGTTGAGCGCCTATCAGCGCTATTTCCTGGCGGCGAGGCTTTTGTCCCAGCAAGAGCAGCTGATGACCGGATATGACCCGCATGGCTCGCCGCGCCCGTTCGAGGTCCAGCTCGGAGAGTCAACGTATGACATCACAAACCGGCTGCAAAGCGAGGGCCTGATTGGTGATGCGGATCTTCTGCGTGATTTTCTGATTTATTCGGGTCTGGATAAGACGATCCAGGCAGGTCAATATACGCTCAATCCGCGCAACAGCCCGGTGGAAATAGCCCACACCTTGCAGGATGCCACCCCAAGCGAAGTCACATTTCGAATCCTGCCGGGCTGGCGCCTGGATGAGGTCGCCGCCGCTCTGCCCACCTCTGGGCTCAGCTTCTCACCCTGGGACTTCACAAAACTCGCCACGAACCCACCAGACAGTCTGTCCGTGTCACAAGAGTTACCACCGGGCGCTTCGCTCGAAGGGTTCCTATATCCAGACAGCTACCGCCTGCCGCGGGCGATAACAGCCCTGGACTTCGTAAAAATCGTGCTGGATGATTTCCAGTCCAAGGTCACGCCTGATTTAATGGCGGGCTTTCAGAACCAGGGTTTATCCCTGTTCCAGGCGGTCACGCTGGCATCTATCGTCCAGCGCGAGGCGATCGTGGAAGAGGAAATGCCGATGATCGCCTCAGTCTTTACCAACCGCATGAGAGCGGGTATGCGGCTGGACTCTGACCCCACAGTGCAGTACGCCCTGGG
>MGNS01000090.1:39968-50780 GCA_001795165.1 Chloroflexi bacterium RBG_16_57_11 | reverse complement strand
GGAAAAGCCCGCTCAGCCTGGACGACTTACAGGTTATTTCCCCATATAACACGTATCAAATCACTGGTTTGCCACCCGGTCCAATCGCAAATCCAAGCCTGAGCGCGTTGCGAGCCGTCGCCTTTCCGGCCGAAACGCCGTACTATTATTTTCGCGCCGCTTGCGATGGATCAGGGAGACATAGCTTTGCGGAAACTTTCGAGCAACATCAAAGTAACTCCTGTCCGTGAACGGCGTCTAACTTAATATCACCTCTTCACAGGAAACCCGGACGATGCTCTTCGCGATAAATTACTCTCTTCAGGCGGCAACCCTATGCGCCGAAAACCGCCTGGAAGTGGATCGCTTCAAGTGCCCCGACTGGCCGGATATGATTTCTGAAGCGCAGGAATTGCGTCAAGTGGCGGTACATTTTACCCTCAAAGCCGGGCGTGGAAAGAGGAAGAAAGTCGATTGGGAGAAGATTGCTCGCCTGGCAGAGCAGACCGGCACGCCTTACATCAACCTGCACATTGAACCGCGACCGGAGGGTTATGCGGGCATGCCGATTGATACGACCGACCCGGCGCACCGGCAGCAGGTATTGGAGCAAACACTGGAAGATATATGGCTGGCAGTACGACGGTTTGGAGCAGAGCGTGTGATCGCCGAAAATGCGCCATACCGACCCACTGGCACTCTGCTGCGCCTGGCAGTAGAGACAGAGTTCATTACCCAAGTGGTCCAGGAGACAGGCTGCGGGCTGTTACTGGACATCTCGCATGCGACGATCAGCGCACACCATCTGGGTATCTCCGCGCAGGAATACATGTCCCAACTACCGGTAAAACACCTGCGTGAGCTGCATTTCGCAGGGGTGCATAACCTGAATGGCTGGCTGCAGGATCACCTGCTTGCGCTCCCTGCTGATTGGGAGGTTTTAAGGTGGGTGATGGGGCGTATCCGGTGTGGTGCCTGGCTGAGGCCATGGCTGCTGGCTTTCGAGTATGGTGGTGTAGGTGAGAAATTCGCCAATCGTAGCGAGGCGAGTGTGATTGAGGCGCAGGGAAGACAGTTGTACCAGCTGGTGCAAGAGATGGTGGTTCGTAAGTAGATATTGGTAACCAGCGGCCAGGAAATAAACACACTGATTCGCTTCAGGCGCGCTCCCGGATGTTTTGCAAAGAAGCAAATCGACAAAGACGGTTGCATGGACATGATTTAGAGGTATAGAGATGCAGAAAAATAACTTGAGAATAGCATTCGTGATCGTGCTTTTCCTGATCACGTCAGCAGCAGGTTTTTCAAAACAGACCAGTGGTAAGGGGAAAACCACCTCACCCAAGGCTGTGAACGTGGAAGCGCCAGCCGCATGGCCGACCATTGCCCTTGAGCAATTGAATATCAGCAACCTGGCTTCTCCGGTGTACCTGACACATGCCGGAGATGGCAGCGGGCGTATTTTCATCGTTGAACGAGCCGGGCGCATCCGGCTGGTGAAGAATGGCAGCCTGCAATCGACACCTTTTCTGGATATTAGCGGCCACGTGCGCTCCGGTGGTGAGGAAGGATTGTTGAGCGTAGCCTTCCCACCGGATTACGCCCGTCGCCAGCAGTTTTACGTCTATTACACCCAGCTCGATGGGGATAACGTGGTGGCGCGCTTCCGCACCAGCCCAAACCCAGACCTGGCCGATACCGCCAGCGAGAAGCAAATCCTGGAGCTTCCCCATCCGAACCAGACCAATCACAATGGTGGGCAGCTTGTATTTGGACCGGATGGCAATCTTTACATTGGACCCGGAGATGGTGGAGGCGGCGGCGATCCATATGGGAATGGTCAGAATCACAACTCGTTACTGGGGAAGATCTTGCGCATCAACGTGGAGGGCCAGTTTCCATCTACAGTCCCCAACCAGCCCTACCAGGTTTATCTACCGCTGATTAGCTCTAATTCAGGCCTGCCATACAGCATCCCTACAGACAACCCCTTCGCTGACCAGCCGGGCTACCGGCCGGAAATCTGGGCGATGGGCTTGCGAAACCCATGGCGCTTCTCCTTCGACCGCGCGAACGGCGACCTGTATATCGCAGACGTGGGTCAAAATACGAGGGAGGAGGTCAATTTTCAAGATGCGAGCAGCCCAGGCGGAGAGAACTATGGCTGGAATATCCTGGAAGGCAGCCTATGTTACAGTCCGTCCTCAGGCTGTACCGCCCCGGCGAACTATTCGGCGCCGGTCGCCGAATACCCCCATGGGACCAATAATTCCAACGGCTGCTCGGTCACCGGTGGCTATGTCTATCGCGGAGACGGATACCCTGACATGCAGGGTATTTACTTTTACGCCGATTACTGCCAGGGGAAAATCTGGGGGCTCAAGTTCGAGAATTCCGCCTGGCAAAGCCAGCTGCTGTTGGATTCGAATAACCTACCCAGCAGCTTCGGAGAAGATGAAAGCGGCGAGGTCTATCTGGTGAGTCTTTCCGGGCAAATATACCACCTGGTCAGTACCAACCCGGCACGCTAGGTAGCTTCACTGAATGGATAATGGCAACAAACCCGCCATCGAGCAATCACATGAGTCGGCTGGGTTTTGTCGTGTGGCTTGCTTGTGTTTTGCTCATGGCGTGCGGCGCAGCGCCCGAATGGCCCGAGCTGCAAATCGAGCGGGTTACAGGTGGTTTTCAGGCGTCGGTCTATCTGACACACGCCGGGGATGGCAGCGGAAGGCTGTTCGTGGTGGAATCACCGGGGCGCATCCGCATCATTCAGAACGGGATCGTGCAAGTCGAGCCCTTTCTGGATATCACCGACCGGGTGCTCTCTCCGGCCTCTGCGCCGACATCCAGCGGGGAGCAGGGACTTTTAGGACTGGCCTTCCCACCCGGGTTTCCACAAAAGAACTACTTTTACGTTTACTACACTCGACTGGATGGGGATAATGTCCTGGGACGTTTCTGCTTGAGCCCCGACCCAAACAGGGCGGAGGCGAAAAGCGAGCAGGTGCTGTTGTCCCTCGAACACTCAGCCTTCCCCGAGCACAATGCGGGACAGTTGGCCTTTGGTCCAGACGGATACCTGTACCTGGGAACCGGTGACAGTGGTGGAGCTGGCGACCCGCTGAACGCGGCGCAAGACCCTGCATCGCTCTTGGGTAAAATCCTGCGCATCGAGGTCGAAGGCGGCGCCTACAGTCAAGGCGGCGCCGGCTCACAGCGCTACCATGGATTATGTGAGACCGGTGGGTCTACTGACGACCTGTCGCCTGTCTACCGGATCCCACCCGATAACTCGTTCGTGCAGAAACAGTCCAGCCGGCCTGAAATCTGGGCGCTGGGTCTACGCAACCCATGGCGCTTCTCTTTTGACCGTCTCACCGGCGACTTATACATCACCGATGTTGGACAAGACAGCCGCGAGGAAATCAATTACCAGCCCGCCAACTATGCCGGTGGTGCAAACTACGGCTGGAACATCCTGGAAGGCAGCCAATGCTACACCGATATGCCGGACAGCGCGACGGACCCTGAGCAGAGCTGCCTCTCGCATCCTGATTTCATCCTTCCTGTTCTGGAATATCCGCATGGTATCGAAGATGCTCAAGGATGTGCGATTACCGGCGGATACGTCTACCGGGGGCGAGAGTACCCAACCCTGCAGGGCATCTATTTCTACGCCGACTTTTGCCTGGGTAAAATTTGGGGACTGCGGTCCTGGAACGGCAAATGGGAAAACCAGCTCCTGGCTGACGCAGCGCTCAATATTTCGAGCTTCGGCGAGGATGAGGCAGGCGAGCTGTATCTGGCGCACCTGGGGAGCGGGATTCAGATGGACGGGGCCATCTACCGGCTGGTCTCGGTTCGTTGAGACGGGGTATCTGTATGAGAAAAATAGCCCGAAGGTAAAAATTATCGCTTCAAGATGTAATAGGTGGCGCGCTTATCGCCCACTTTGATCAATAAGCCACGCTCGACCAGATCCACCAGATCCCGGCGCAGCGTCTCGGCATGGACGTCGGGGCACAATTCCTGGTAATCGCGGCTGGTAATGCGCCGGCGGGAAAGCAAGAACGCCAGCGCCTGCTCCTGGCGTGGGTTGAGATCGATATCCTGATAAGGCTTCAACTCTGAAGAGTATGCCGGTCGTGATCTCGATTCGCCTGCTGCCTGCAAGGTGACACAAAACACCCCGGCGGTTTCTTCGAAGCGCGGCTTCCGTAATCCGCCCCGAAGCATGGCCTCCACCACGCGTTTCAGCCCGTATCCCAGGCGCTCGACAAACCCCAGGTCGGCCAGGCTTTGCATGATCACCGGATTGCGCGAAAAACGCGCCTCCAACAAATTATCCAGGGTCATCGGGCCTGGCAACCCGCCGGGTGAGTGGATCTCAATACGGTCTGCGAACATATGGATATGGATGTTATCGCCCTGGATGTTGTAATCCCGATGGGCTACAGCATTCACCAAAAGCTCGCGCAAAGCTTCTAATGGAAATAATGGCGTCTCCTGATGGGCCAGACCAACCAGCTGCACCTCACGGGTCAGGTGATCGCGGATAAAGGCCTCGGCTTGATGGAGCTGGTCGGGCAGCACGCCACGGATTTCGCGTTTGATAAAATGATCTGTGAGCGTGCGCCCAGAAAAGCGCGCCGCCAGGATGATCGCGTTGGGCAGCCACCGCTGGGGCTGCTTGCCAAATAGCAGCAGAGCTGCGTACGTGGGGCGGAGCTGAGAGCGAGCAATCTCCAGACCTGGCCGCGCCCGATCGTCACCTGCAACAGGCCTGGACGCTGTGGCCTGCAGGCACCCGCGCCCGAGCAGGATGACTTCCGGTGCATCACCACCTGGCAAACCCAACGCCTCGAGATAGGCGGATATTTTTAGCGGGTCGAGATCATCCAGGGTAGCACCGGGCGGAGCCTGCGATTCGAATTGGATCACCCCGCGCTCCATCAGCAGGTGGCGCAGTTGCCGCGCCGACAAAGGGTTCGTCTGGCTGCCCTCCCGACCCAGATAGCGGCCTTCCAGGCTGTATATATTGGGCAGGCCTGCCGGCACGGTAACCACCAGAACCTGGGAAGGATGAGAACCAACGGCTGTGACCGGCGAAAGGCACGGTACGGGCAGCACCAGAGGCGGGTCCAGCAACAAGGCTGCCTGGAAGACCTGATCCAGGCAGGCATGCGGGTGGGACAGACCCAGGATTTGGGCGGATCTGGGCGCAATGCCCAACAAGAGCGTGCCACCGTGCGTGTTCGCCATGCCAGCCAGGACCGCCGCCAGTCGCGAAAGCGGCACATCGGCTGGAAACCAGTGCAAGGTTGGTCCCATGCCCTGTTCCAGCAACGCCTGAACATCGATGGAAGAGGTTTTAAGCCGAGCGGCGGTTTTCATAAAACGGATCCGCTAGTGGCTAAATCCAATGAACGATTACGACTTAGTATTTAGCTTTTAGCTTTTTGATTTTAGCTATTGGCTATAAGCTGATCAGGCGGGGGTTCCTGCGGTCGAGTTTCAACAGAGCTTGTGACGGTTTTTTTCCGGCGAGGGCGCGACGGATGTTCCTCTACTGGCACGGGCACAAGCGCCACTTCAAGCACCTGATCGATATGCTCGACAGGTACGATCCTGATTTCGCTGCGGGCGCGTTTGGGCACATCCACCAGGTCTTTCAAATTTTTCTTGGGTAGAACGACCGTCTTCAGGCCGGCCCGGTGAGCCGCGAGCACCTTTTCGCGCACTCCACCCACCGGGAGGATCCGCCCGCGCAAGGTTATCTCACCGGTCATGCCCACATCGCGTAGCACCTCCCTACCGGTGAAGGCGGAGAATAATGCCGTGCAGATGGTAACACCGGCGCTGGGGCCATCTTTTGGGATAGCGCCTTCCGGGATATGCAGGTGGATATCGACCTGCTCGTAGATCTCCGGGTCAATGCCAAATTGGCGGGAGCGAGACTTCAGAAACGAGAGGGCGGCTTGAGCCGATTCCTGCATGATATTACCGATCTGACCAGTGATCTGCATGTTGCCTTTGCCTTCCATGAGCAGCACCTCAACCGGCATGATCTCGCCGCCGTTTTCGGTCCAGGCGACCGCAGTCGCCACGCCGACCTCGTTTTGCAGCTCGGCTTCCAGGTTAAAGAATTGCGGCGGACCGAGGAAGCGCTCCACTGCAGCGGGGCTGATGCTGGTGGGATGGCGCCTGGCTTCTGCCTTCAGCCGGGCCACCTTGCGACAGATGCGACCGATCTCGCGCTCCAGATTGCGCACACCCGCTTCGTAGGTGTATTCACGGATAACGCGTTGCAGCGCCTGGTCGGCAAAGTGCAGCTCGCCATCTTCCAGGCCGCTTTCTTCAAACTGGCGAGGGATGAGGAATTTTTGGGCGATCTCCAGCTTCTCTTCTTCAATGTAACCGGGAAACTCGATCAGCTCCATGCGATCCAATAAGGCATGGGGAATGGTGCTGGTCGTGTTCGCGGTGGTAATAAACATCACCCTGGCGAGATCATAAGGCAGCTCCAGGTAATGGTCTGAAAAGGAAAAATTCTGCTCGGGATCGAGCACTTCAAGCAGCGCCGAGGAGGGATCGCCGCGAAAATCCTGGCCAAGCTTATCCACCTCATCGAGCATAAAGAGGGGATTGACCGTGCCGGCGCGGCGCATGGTTTGCAAGATGCGACCGGGAAGCGCGCCGATATAGGTGCGGCGATGGCCGCGGATCTCGGCTTCGTCGCGCACCCCACCCAGGGACAGGCGGACGAAATTTCGCCCAAGCGCCTCGGCAATCGAGCGACCGAGCGAAGTCTTGCCAGTCCCCGGGGGGCCTACAAAACACAATATCGGCTGGCGCAGGCGGCGGGGCTTCAAGCTGCGCACGGCAATGTATTCCAGGATGCGCTCCTT
The DNA here is from genome assembly GCA_001795165.1 of Chloroflexi bacterium RBG_16_57_11. Taxonomy (GTDB): domain Bacteria; phylum Chloroflexota; class Anaerolineae; order Anaerolineales; family UBA4823; genus RBG-16-57-11. The sequence goes on along the minus strand of MGNS01000090.1, from coordinate 43,890 downwards.
GGCGCGTGGCAATCCATAATGATCGCGCTCCAGCACATCGGCGGCGTGCAGCACATCCAGGTTGTCGTCGGTAGCGGTCGTCCAGGGCAGCTCGAGGATCCACTCAACGTACGTGCGGATGATACCAACTTCAGGCGACATCGGCGGCATCTGGGTCAGGCGCTCGACTTCTTTGAGCGCGCGCACCTGGACTTCTTCCGGAAGACCGGCGGATTCGACGCGCGTCTGCAATTCATACAGCTCGCGCGCCCAGGGATCCCCCTCACCCAGCTCCGTCTGGATGACTTTCATTTGCTCGCGCAGGTAAAATTCACGCTGTGTACGGTCTACCTCGCTTTGCGCTCGGGAATGGATCTCATCTTCCAACTCGAGGACGTCGGCTTCCTTAGCCAGAAGGTTGATCACCCGCTTGATGCGCTCGATTGGATCCAAGACACAAAGCAGCTCCAAACGCGCCGCCAGCGGTGGAGCAATTGCAGTGACAATCATATCGCTCAGCCAGCCTGGGTCATCGATATTGAGCGCATACAGATATGCTTCTTCGGGCAGGCTACGGTCGAGCTGGACACACTTGTGGAACATATCCAGTACCGTTCGCATGGTGGCATCGATCTGTCGATCGACCTCGATCGTTTCGTTCACCGGCCGGGCGCGAACAATCAGGCTCGGACGCTCCTGGACGAATTCAATCACCTCCACGCGGCGGCGGCCTTGCACCAGTGCCGAGCTGGAGTTGTCCGGCATGCTCAGCAGGCGGCCGACCGCCAGCTCTACCCCAACGGTGTAGAAATCGTCCGGGCCCGGGTCATCCTGGTCCGGGTCGCGTTGGGTGAGGGCGATCACTGTCTGGTTATTGATCTGGGCTTCTTCAGCCGCCAGCAGGGCAAAATCCTGCGAAAGGAAGACCGGGGAAACCATGCGCGGAAAAATTACCGTATCGCGCAACGGCAGCACATAACATTCGATCAAACCCTCAGCATCCGGGGTGGCATCGGGGATACTGTAGAGCTCCTCCGTGCGGTGATGCAGGGTCTCGCTAAATTCTTCCTCTTCGTCGGCAGCGTACCAATCGTCGTCGCGCATTTTTTCCTCGAAAATTGAGCCTACACACACCGGGATCGCCCGGTTATAGATCGCTCAATCAATACTTTTTTGTAAACCACCTTCGCCTAACTTTAAATTGTACCAGGTCTCACGAGCCCCCGCGGCGATAAAAATACTACCCGTCACCAAGAGCAGACTACTCTCATCCAACAGCTGTAGCCCCGCGACCATGGCATCCTCGATGGCGGGGACGATGCTCACCGGTTGGCTGTGACGGGAAGCTTCCTCCATTAGTTCCTCGGGATCGGCGGCGCGCGGGTGGAACGAGCGGGTGACGATTAAGTGGGAGGCCAAGGGTAACAGCTCATCGAACATCCCAGGAAAATCCTTGTCTTCGGAAGCGCCAAAGACCAAAATGACCCGCTTGCCAGGGAAATAGTCTCTCAAAGCCTGGCGCAGCTTGACGGCCGAGTCCCGGTTGTGAGCAGAATCAACCACTACCGGCGGTTGAGTTTGTAAGATTTCCATGCGCCCTGCCCAGGAGACCTGGGTAAAACCCTGCCGAATATGGTCGGTGGTAAGCCAAAGGCCGCGCTGGCTGGCGGCGTGCAGGGCGGCATATGCCACGGCAGCGTTTTCGGCCTGGTGCTCCCCCAACAGAGGGATCTCCAGGCGAAGCGGCTTCCAATCCGAAGCTCCACGGTAGAAAGCGTCGAACAAGGGCTGTTGCTCAGCGCTCCACACGTACAAGGATTGACCATCCAGATTATGTTCAATCGGCTGGAAATGGATATCGACCCCCACCTGAATTAAGGGTGCAGCGCGCTCCGAAGCGATACGTGTGACGACCTGCCGGGCTTCATCAAGCTGGGGGGCAAGCACCAGCGGTACACCCGGCTTGATAATCCCGGCTTTTTCTGCTGCGATCTCCGCCAGGGTGTTCCCAAGTATCTGCATATGATCATAGGACAGCGAAGTAATAACAGAAGCTAAGGGGGTTACGATGTTGGTTGCGTCCAGCCGACCGCCCAAACCAACTTCCGCTACCACCGCGGTGGCGCCCTGGCGGGCGAAATAGAGAAACGAGATGGCGGTGGTAATTTCAAAGGTCGTCAGCCTGGTGCCCTGGTCGAGATAGGGGCGGATTTCGTCGACCAGTGAGACTAGATCGGCATGTGGAATAGGCCGGCGATCGAGCTGGATCCGCTCAGCGTAATCTTGCAGGTGAGGCGAGGTGTACAGGCCAACGGTGTATCCTGCAGCTTGCAGCGCGCCGGCGCATAGGGCGCAGACCGAGCCTTTGCCTTTGGTGCCGGCAACATGCAGAATCGGATACGCCTGATGGGGATTTCCAAGATATGCCATGAAATCGACCATCCGGCCGAGATCAAACAGGCCGGGCTGGTTGCGAAAGCCACGCGTCAGGCTGTAATCGATAAAGCTATACAGGTAGTCGAGCGATTCTTGATAGGCCTTTTCAATGTCCATAAGCCTAGGGATTTTACTCGCGGCGGGGATTCCTCACAAGAGGTATCTTGTTCTGGTACAATTTTGCCCATGTTAAGGAGCACCTTGACAATGGTCCCTCGCCTGCTCTTATTACTTCTGATTCTGATCCCAGCGGCGCTGATCTTGCCACGGTTGATCACCGGTTTGTACGCCCGCCCAAAAACCTTTTCTATCAAGGAGGCGCCCGCACGCAGCGCGGCGATCGTCTTTGGAGCGGGGTTATGGCGAGACGGCAGCCCGACGCCAGTACTGCGCGACCGGGTGGCGGCAGCCGCGCAGTTGTACTTCGCCGGAAAAGTGCAGAAGCTGATCATGAGCGGCGGAAACCCTACGATCTATTACGACGAGCCCGGCGCGATGCGCACGTATGCGCTTTCGCTGGGGGTGCCGAATGAAGCCATCGTGCTGGACTACGCCGGGCGGCGAACTTATGACACCTGCTACCGCGCGCTGCACATCTTCGGTATCCGGCAAGCGACGCTGGTCACCCAAGGATTTCACCTGCCGCGGGCGCTTTACCTGTGTAACAAGCTGGGGATCGATGGCGTGGGCGTGCCGGCGGATTTGCGCCAATACCGCCGGTCTTCACGGACAATTTGGAACTTACGCGAGATCCCTGCCACCCTGGGCGCGTTGTGGGATGTTTATATCGCGCGCCCCCTGCCCATCCTGGGCGACCCTGAACCACTATTTCCTCCGGAGGCACAATGAAAAGAGACGAAGCCCTGGCGATCGTGCGCGAGTTTGTAAAAAACGAAAACCTGGTCAGGCATATGCTGGCAGTGGAAGCGGCGATGGCCTGGTATGCCGAGCACTTTGGCGAGGAGGCTGAAAAATGGCGCGTGGTCGGCCTGCTGCACGACTTTGACTGGGAGATCCACCCAACGCTGGACGAGCACCCGCAGGCGGGTGTGCCGATCCTGCGGGAACGCGGCGTCCCGGAGGAAATTATCCTCGCCATCCTGAGCCATGCGGATCACACCGGCGTGCTGCGCGAAACGCGCCTGGAAAAGGCGCTGTCGGCTTGCGACGAGATCACCGGGCTGATCACGGCGGTAGCGCTGGTGCGGCCTTCCCGCTCGCTGCACGACCTGACCGCCTCCTCTGTGAAGAAGAAGTGGAAGGATCGCGCCTTTGCCGCAGGTGCCAGCCGGGAAGAGATCGAGAACTCTACTGCCGAGTTCGGGGTGCCGTTGTGGGAGCACGTGGACAACGTGATCGTAGCCATGCGGCGGATCGCGCCGGAGCTTGGTCTTGAGGGAAACGTACACGGGGGCGTGTAACCCGGTTACTCAGTGGCAATCAAGATCTTGCTGCACGGGTCGCCGCAGGATTGGATGACCTTCATGACCTCATCGATTTGCGGCTC
>MGNS01000090.1:37748-39957 GCA_001795165.1 Chloroflexi bacterium RBG_16_57_11 | reverse complement strand
AGGTGCGTCCATCTTTGAGGGTCAGATAAACCTCCAGGTCGTGGGTCTGCATCACCTGGGTGACCTCGTTGTTGAAGATCATTGCAACCGCCTGTGTCCAGTACACTTCGGCGCCATCCAGGACGCCCGGATAGAGCACAGCCGCCGCCCCGGGGGCCAGCGGAGCGAGCTGAGCCGGATAGGCACCCGGGTACGGCAAGGCTGGCGGGAGATAGGGGTCCAATGTCGGTAGCAGCGGGTAGGGCTCGGGATAAGCATTCACTGCTGAGGCGGGGGTATCGGTTGCAGCAGCGGTCGGGGTCGGTGCAGCGGGAGCAATTATCTGGCAGGCTGTGCTGATCAGGGTCAGGACAGAAAGGCATACCAGGATGTTGATCCGAGATATAACAGACTTCATTTCTCCTCCAAATTGAACGTTTTATGCGATTATACCTGATCAAAAAGATTGACATTCCGGAGGTTTTCGGCTAAACTGACTGCATACGACTATACGAAACCGAAAATGATCTCCAATGGAGCTTGATATGTCCCCTGAAACCACTCTCATCACCAGCAATGTGCTATCCAGCGCACATATTACTTCACATAGCCTGCTCACCCCGACCATCAAAGTCTGGCGGATTTACCTGGAGGACCAGGGCGTGTCGACGCACACCGTCAAGGCGTTCATCTCGGATCTGAACCTGCTGGCAACCTACTTGCCCCCTGACCGAAGCCTGGGTGAGATCTCGACCAGCGAGCTGACAAACTTCCTGAACTGGATGCAAAACGAGCGCGGGGTGCCGTGCAGCCCAAAGACACTGGCTCGACGCATCACTTCAATCAAGGCATTCTTCCGCTGGCTGCACCAATATGGGGCGCTGATCATCGACCCGGCGGAGAAGGTGCCACAGCGCACGGTGATCAGCCCGCTGCCGGTGGTGCTGACGCCGGAGGAAGTCGAGCTGGCGCTAGAGGTGGCTGACCGCCACCGCCGGGCGGCAAAACCTGACGCCCGGACTTATGCCCTTTTTTCGCTCTTGTTAAATACCGGGATCAAGAAGGGCGAGTGCCTGGCGCTCACCCCTAACCATATCGAGCTCGAAGGCCCGAGTGGGCCGTTCCTTTTCGTGCGCTACGCCAGTCCACAGAACCGCTACAAGGAACGCAAGATCGACCTGCCGGAGGGCTGGGTGGAAGCTTACCTCGAATACCGCACCCAATATGATCTGAGCGAGCGCGTGTTCCCCTGGTCACAGCGGCGCCTGGAGTACCTGTTGGAAGATCTGAGCGTTGAGACCGGATTGGCAAAGCACATCTCATTCGATATGTGCCGTTGGACCTGCGCGCTGGACGACTGGCGGGCAGGATTGGAGCACGAAAAAATCCGCCAGAAGCTGGGGATTTCGAAGATCCAATGGCGGGAGGTGAGCATGAAGCTGGAGCGATTGGCAGGAGGAAGCTAGCCGCCGATTTCGCTCATCGCCCGGTTGAGGGGGACTTCGCCGTCTGCCAGACGATGCCCCCAGGGCTTATCCCATATTGAGTCGATGATCAACCTTCGTAGCTCCTCATCCGTTGCACCGCGGCGCAGCGGATTGAGCAGATCGACCTCTTTTTCGCGCAGCAAGCACAGCCTCAGCCGACCGTCGGCCGTCAGGCGCGCTCGGGTACAGCTTGCGCAGAACGGCTGGGTGACCGTGGTGATGACGCCAATCGTGCCTTGCGCGCCGGGCAGGCGGAACAGGCGCGCCTCACCATCCAGCCTGCCCCCGTTAACCACCTCAAGCCTGCCAAGGGCGGCCTCGATACAGCGTTGGATCTCGTCGGCGCCGACGCCTTGCATGCGTTGGAACTCGGTCGCTCCGGCAAAGGGCATCATCTCGATGAAACGCACCTGCCAGGGCTTGGCTATCGTCAGGCGGGCCAGATCGATCACATCGGCCTGGTTGTAATCTCGCACGACCACCGCGTTGATTTTTACCGGGGTCAGGCCGGCATCTTCGGCAGCCTGGATGCCGGACCAGACATCCTCCAAACGGCCGCGGCGGGTGAGGCGCTCAAATTTTTCCGGATCGAGTGTATCCAGGCTGAAGTTTACCCGCTGCAAGCCCGCCTGCGCCAGGGGTTGAGCCAGGCGTGAGAAGAGCACACCATTGGTGGTCATCGAAAGAGAGCTTACACCCGGGGTGTGAGCAATGCCATGCACCAGGTCGACAACATTCGCACG
>MGNS01000090.1:35419-37729 GCA_001795165.1 Chloroflexi bacterium RBG_16_57_11 | reverse complement strand
GTCAGGCGGAATTTATCGAAGCCCAGGCCGGCGAATAAGCGCACAAGGCGCAAGATTTCGTCGTCCTGCATCAGCTCGGCATTGGGACGGAAGCTGATGTCATCCGGCATGCAATACAGACAACGCAGGTTGCAGTGATCTGTCAGGCTGATCCGTAGATAATGTATTCTTCGTCCGTAACGATCCAGCGCCATACAAATACCTCTTCGAAGGATCAATCAGTAAGCAGCACTCATTATACAAGGGACAACGCAAAGGTGAAATATTAAACTTTTTTTTAGAATTGCACGAAAGCATAGAAAATGCTACTATTATCAAGTACAAAAAAAAAGCGCCCGGCACAGCAAAAAACTCCTGTACTGCCAGGAAACTACCAGACCCGTCTTTTTTATAATGATTGCTGTTTGATTGCATCCCCTGCCCCAGGAGCCGCTGCTGAGCGGCGCTGGCGGCTGTGAATGGTGAAAAGGAGGTGCTCTGTACTTGAAGAAGGCGAAAAACACAGATGTCTCCACCCAGCAATGGACGGACGGCCTGGCTGTGACAAAAATCCACCAAACTCGTATCACCCATGAAACTCTTTTAGGAGGTAAACATGACGCTCGGAGGATATGCAAACCGCATTGCCCACGTTGACCTGACCAAAGGCAAGGTGGAGTACAAACCGATTCCAGAGGATTGGGCACTTAAGTACATTGGGGCGCGCGGCCTGGGCGTGCGCTACCTTTTCGAAAACGGCCCGCAGGTCGATCCCCTTTCACCGGACAACATCCTATGCTTTATGAATGGCCCGCTCACCGGCTCCGAAGCCAACATGAGCGGTCGCATGGCGGTGGTGACCAAGTCGCCGCTGACTGGCACCGCCACCGACAGCCACCATGGCGGTTGGTCGGCTGCACGCCTGCGCTGGGCGGGCTTCGACGGCTTGATCTTCAAGGGCAAGGCCGCCAAGCCGGTGTATGCCTACGTGCACGACGAGACGGTGGAAATCCGGGATGCCTCGGAAGTATGGGGCAAGGGCGTGCACGACACGGTTAAGTACTTCAAGGAAAAATATGGCGAGAAAGAGCTAACCGTCATCGCCATCGGGCAGGGCGGTGAAAACCTGGTGAAGTTCGCCTGCTGGGTGAACGAGAACGACCGCGCCAGCGGGCGCGGCGGCACCGGCTGCGTGGGTGGGAGCAAGATGCTCAAGGCGATTGTCGTAAAGGCTAAGAAGACTATTGTCAAGGCAGCCGACCGCCAGGCCTGGAAGCCAGCCCACGACCGCGCTCTGTACACGATCATGGCGGAAGAGAACATCACCAGCCCGCGCAAGGGTGCCCTGTCGGTGTATGGCACCAATGTGCTGACGAACATCACTAACAACATGGGTGGCTTACCGACTAAGAACAGCCAACTGACCTCCTTCGGCGAGGATGCAGAGAAGGTCAGCGGCGAGTATGTTAAAGAGCATGTTCTGGTAAACGATCCGACCTGCCACGCCTGCCCGGTGGCATGCAAGAAAGAGGTCGAGATCACCGAAGGCCCGTGGAAGGGCTTGCACATGGAAAGCCTGGAATACGAGCCGGCCTGGTCGGTGGGCGCAAACGTGGGTAACAATGACGTCAATACCGTGGCCAAGATGATCGACCTGTGCAATGACTTCGGCATCGACGCCATCGAGATCGGCCACCCGCTGTCGGTATGGATGGAAGCCACGCAAAAGGGTTGGACCAATGGCGAGGGTGGGCTGAAGTGGGGCGACATTTACGGCATGACGGATACAGTGCGTAAGATCGCCTTCCGCGAGGGCATAGGCAACGTAATGGCGGACGGCACTGACGCCACTGCCAAGTACTTCGGCCATCCCGAGATTGCCATGACGGTAAAGGGACAGGCGATTCCGGCTTACGACCCGCGCGGCCTGAAGGGCATGGGCCTGGGCTATGCTACCAGCAACCGCGGCGCCTGCCACCTGCGGGCTTACACGCCCGCTGCCGAATTAAGCCTTATGCCATTTGGCACGCTGAAGGTCGATCCGCTGGCGTGGAAGGGCAAGGGCGGGCTGGTGAAGATCTTCCAGGATATCCACGCCTTCTCAGACAGCCTGGACCTGTGTAAATTCAGCGCCTTCGCTGAAGGCACAGACGAGTACGCGGCGCAGTATTCGGCCATGGTCGGCGTGCCTTTCACTTCGGACGACGTGCTGAAGACCGGTGAGCGCATCTACAACCTGGAGCGCTACTACAACAACCTGGCCGGGATCGGCGAAGGCAGCGACTACCTGCCGAAGCGCTTCACCGAAGAGCCCTCCACAATGCCAGGATC
>MGNS01000090.1:31677-35388 GCA_001795165.1 Chloroflexi bacterium RBG_16_57_11 | reverse complement strand
GAGTATTATGAGGCGCGTGGCTGGGTGAACGGTGTGGCGCCGGAGGCCAAGCTGAAAGAGCTGGGCATCCTGTAGTCGCCACGCAGTTCTGGGAAGCGACTGAGGTCGCTACTACAAACTGAGGCAAACTTACATCAGTAAAAAACAGCGCACCTGCGGGTGCGCTATTTTTGTTACCGAGGGTCAGGCGCCGGCGCGCAGAAGCTTTTTCTCCAGCTGTGAAAGCAGGGCGTCGAGCGTCTCAGATTGACCTTCGATCTCCACGTGCACCTGGCCGACGCGCACCGAGCCGATCTGGAAATCCTCGACCCGCTCCAGGTGTGCCTGCCAGCCAGGGCCTTCGACGTCACCATCCGCAGCCAGGCTGCCGCCCAGATCGATCAGGTAATCTCGAAAGAGCTTAAGCGGGATGCCGCGCTGGATCCACTCCCTGTGAACCGGCTCCGCCATCAGCCGCCCCCTACCGGTGGGAAGATGGTGATGATGTCATCCGGATGGATTACGGTGTCGATCTGGCGATCCAGATAGATCACTTCACGGCCGTTGACAAAAAATTTTATGTGATCCTGGAGATCGCCTTTTTCGTCCAGCAGCTCGGAGCGCAGAGCGGGATAGGCAGTAATTATGGCAGCAATCAACTCGCGGACAGTCGCGCCATTGGGGATGTCGACGTCAATGGTTTTTTGCCCGACGATAGGGCGCAGGGTGGCATAGAAATTAACTTGCATGTGGTTTTACCTAGCCCGTGGATAATCGAGCGGATTAGATCTCGCTCTAGATCTGAGCTTTGAAATTATAGCATACCTGGATTCAGTAGGTGCAACGCACGTTAAACGTGCGTTGCACCTACCCGCACTTGACCGACGGGTCATTTGATCAAAGACATCAACATCGACAGGATGACGATGAGTGCGATCGTGACGAATATAACCTGCTGGATGCGCAGGTTTCGCATATCGCTGCGGGACTTGGTAGATTTCTTGCTCGGCATGGTAACTTCCTCCAATCTTTCGATCATTTCCCCGCTGGCTTCACTCCAGGTGGGCTTTAATAGCTTGAGCCAGGGCCAGATTGATCCCCGGTACTTCACTCAATTGTTCGGTGCTGGCAGCTTTGATGTCGGCGACCGAGCCAAAGCGCTCGATCAGCGCTTTGCGCCGCGCCGGGCCAATGCCGGGGACGGCATCCAGGCGGGAGGCCAGCCCTGTGCGTGCCCGCAGCTTACGGTGGGCGGTGATCGCAAAGCGGTGGGCTTCGTCACGCACGCGCTGAATCAGAAACAGGCCCTGCGAGCTGCGCGGCAGGAGGACCGATGCGGGGCGCTTGGGCAGGAAGATCTCCTCCTGCTGCTTGGCCAGCCCGGCAACCGGCACCTTTCCGAGCAGGTCGAAGCGCTCCAGAACGGCCACCGCCCGGCCAAGCTGGCCTTTGCCGCCATCCACGATCAGCAGGTCGGGCAGGATGGAAAAGGCCAGGTCGGGCTTTTTGCCGGGAGCCTCACCCAGCTCCTGGGCGGCTTTCCAGCGGTTGAGGCGGCGGGTAAGCACCTCCTCCATGCTGGCAAAGTCATCCGGCCCGCTGACGCTGCGGATGTTGAAGCGGCGGTAGAGGGCCTTCTTCGGGACCCCCTGCTCGAAGACGACCATGCTGCCGACCGCAGCCGTGCCCTGGGTGTTGGAGATATCGTAACACTCGATGCGACCGATTGGCTCTTGAAGGCCAAGCGCCTGCTGTAGCTCAGCCAGCGCCTGTTCCTGGCGATGACGGTCGACCTGCCACTGAGCCTGGAGCGAGCGCAGCGTTTCGGCGGCGTTCTCGGCGGCCATGCGGATCAGCTCGTGCTGCGGGCCGTCCCGTGGCACCAGGATCTCGACTTTCTGGTCTTCGCGACGCTGGCTGAGCCACTGTCGGATGATATTGACCTCCTCGACATCCTGCGGCAGTAACACCTGAGAGGGGACAGTGGAGGCCTGATTGTAGAATTGCTTGACAAAGCCGGCCATGACATCGGCGTCGGGGGTATCGGTAGCGCCCTCCAGCAGGAAGTAATCGCGACCGATGAGCTTACCGCCTCGAACGAAAAAGACCTGGACACAGGCGTCGCCATCCGAGCGGGCCAGGGCCAGCACGTCCGAGTCGGCGTAGTCGCTGGAGATGACCTTCTGGCGCTCTACGATGGTTTCGATGGCGCGGATCTGGTCGCGCTTTGCCGCAGCCTGCTCGAAGCGCAGCTCCTGGGAGGCCTGATCCATCTCCAAACGCAGGCGGGAGACGATGCTATCGGTGCGCCCCTCCAGGAACTGGCACAGATCGGCGATCATCTGGCGATAGCCGGCCTGGTCGATCTTGCCGATGCACGGCGCGCGGCACAGCTTGATGTCATAATACAGGCAGGCGCGCTCATCCTGCCCTGTGATCTCGCGGTCGCAAGTCAGGTAGGGGAAGATCCGGCGGAGGATGTCCAGGCTCTGGTGGACGGCCCACACGCTGGTGTAGGGGCCAAAGTAACGCGAGCCATCGCGCTCCATGTTGCGGGTGACGGTGACGGTGGGAAAAGGGTCGGCCCAGTGAACCTTGATGTAAGGGTAGCGCTTGTCGTCCTTGAGACGGACGTTGTAATGCGGGCGGTGCTTCTTGATCAGGTTCATCTCGAGGATCAGCGCTTCCAGCTCGGAAGCGACGACGATCCATTCGATGTCGGCGATGCGTCCAACCAACTGGTCTATACGACGGTCATGGTTTGCACTGGCGTGGAAGTACGAGCGAACACGGTTGCGCAGGTTGATCGCTTTGCCCACGTAAATCACCCGGGCTTCTGCGTCCTTCATCAGGTAGCAGCCGGGCTTGGTGGGCAGGGTGGCGAGGATGCCCTGGAGTTGGTCGGTGAGGGTGCGGGTCATAGGATACCGGTCAAAAAATGCTGCCCGACCATCGTTCTGCCGGACGAGGGTTAATCATATCATGGCTGGGTGAATCGCAGATTAGTCCATATTCTTGACTTTCCCTAATCCCGGCGCGATAATGTTATCTACATCACCCTAACAACGCGAAAAAACAACACACCCCGGCTCGATAAAGCCCAGGGGTATCATCAACGGCTTCCTCGTCACCACATACACCGCCGATTTTAAGCTCATGTTCGACGTCCCTGTGTTTGGCGCTATAGACTTTGTTCACCAAAGCGAAGGTCTCAATATGCGCGCCGGTTACCTGGTGCTCAATGGCTTCGAACCAGTCACCGAAACCCTCTACAACGCTGGCAACCTGACTGACGAGGACTTCGAGGCCGGATTCGGTGAAAACGAATTTAAATCCCAACCCGAAGAAATGGACAAATGTATCGCCATGATTGCAGAAACGCAGTCGTATTAGCGCAAAATCGAAAATGTCTGTTTTCCATAGCGCCACAATAAAAGGAGGCAACAATGTCAATCATAACTGACCATCGAATCAAATTAAGGAGCGGACGCACCATAGGGTACGCTGAGTATGGTGACCCTCAGGGGATACCTGTATTACACTTTCATGGTACCCCCAGCTCACGGTTTGAAGGCTCACGCCCTGCAATTGATGAAATTGCCACACGGCATCATGTTCACCTGATCCTACCTGAACGTCCCGGTTATGGCCTCTCAGACTTTCAGCCCAAAAGGAGCTTTCTGGACTGGCCAGACGACGTGGTGGAGTTCGCTGATACCCTTCACATTGATC
>MGNS01000090.1:28956-31657 GCA_001795165.1 Chloroflexi bacterium RBG_16_57_11 | reverse complement strand
GTCTATCCGGTGGCGGCCCTTATGTGGCCGCCTGCGCCTACAAAATCCCCCAACGGTTAACCGCGGCCGGGATTGTCAGCGGCATAGGGCCACTGGATGCGCCCGGTGCCTTTGATGGTATGGGGAAATCTGACCGCCAGGTATATAATCTCGCCCGCAAGGCGCCCTGGATGCTTAGACCGCTCTTCTGGTATATGGCCGGTGAAATGCGCAGAAATCCCGACAAAAGTATTGAGCAACTCGTAGCTGATTGCCACGAGACTGACAAAGCGGCGATCGCTCAACCCGACCTTAAAGAAGTGATCATAAAAATGACTAACGGCGGGGTTCAGCAGGGGGGAAGAGCAACTGCATGGGAATATGTCCTCTTCACTCGTCCCTGGGGGTTCAGGCTGGATGATATCCAAATGCCGGTGTATCTATGGCACGGCGAAATGGATACGATGTGTCCAGTCAGCATGGGCCGCTTCATGGCCAAGTCGATTCCAAACTGCCGCGCCAGGTTTTACCCAAACGAGGGTCACATCTCTCTGGTCGCGAACCATTTCGAAGAGTTGCTCGCAACTCTTGTATGCTGAACCAACAGGCAAAAGGCCGCCCAACCTAGCGTGATGCTGTTACGCTTGGCGTTGGGCGCCTTATACAGCCGTAATGAACACCTATCCAATTCGCCAGCTATTCACATTCATAAAAGGAAAACGACCATGAAAAAGCTCGTTTTAAGGTCGCTTAACAAGCAGGAGATATCTCATGAAAGTACTTCTTCTCGGAGGCACGGGCGTCTTTGGCAAAAGCGCAGCAACTCTCCTGGCCGGTGAGAGTCTGATCACCGAACTGGGGCTTGCCAGCCGGCATCCGGAAACCGCTCAGCGGGCAATGACAGAGATCGGAGATAAGGCGCACGTAGTTTGCGTCGATATTCGAGACGTGCCACGGCTGGCATCGATCGCCGTTGATTACGACCTCATCATCAACGCTGCTGGCCCCACTTCTGAGGTGCAGATTCCAGCCATCCAGGCTGCGATTGAAGCGGGGGTTAATTACTGTGACCTGGCAGCGATTGGCACTTACGCCGAGAGCGCTCTCCAACTAGACTTACCGGCACGGGCCAGAGGCATAACAGCCATTTTCGGCACCGGCTGGATTGCAGTGATGAATCTATTGGCCGTACATGCCTTCCACCAGTTGGACGGAGTTGAACAAATTTCTGTGTGCATGCTCTTTGACTATACTTCAGGAGATTTTTTCTCGCCCGAACAGAGCCTCGCACGGGCGCGTGACCTGGGGCGGGTCGAAACCAGCTGGGATTTGTATGAACCCCCCGCAGCTCATGGAGCTTTTCTTACAGAAGAGCCAGCGAATCACGCGCGGCGAGACAGAATTCTCAGGGGCAGCAATGGATTTTTTTGAGTCAGCAATCGCCGATAAGGAGCGCTGGCTCATCTCACCAGCCGATTATCCAAGGGGCTGGTGGATGTGGGTTGTGGCTGAAGGGCATAAGGACGGGAGAAAGGCACGCTACTTAAACTGGCCTACGATGATTAATTGGACGACCATCTCGTTCATCATTGTGGCTCTGCGGATACTAAGAGGTGAAGTTACACTGCAGGGTGTCCTTCCACCCGAAGCCTGTTTTGAGTTGAGGTCTTTCTTGGAAGAAGCGGCCATGTACGTTTGTGAAGAACATCGGGGAAGATCGCTTCTGAATGAGCGGTTTGAGTGGCTGGAATAGGAAGCGGCTCAAGAAAGCTGACAACCAGTTGCAACCTGCCAGAAATGGCGCGATAATTTATCCGTATTATTAATAAATCGGTTGCACTTCGTAGGCCACGCAAAATGATCCTTTCGCAAAAAATGAAAATTGGCATCGAAATCCAAGGAGGTTTGAATGCGCACCCGTACCATCGTGGTTGGGCTCGTATCTGCGGCCATCCTGGCCGTGCTGGCTTTCGCGATCATCCCCCAATTGCTCAAGCCAAAACCGCCTGACTACTGGCCCACCCAGGGCTGGCGGGAGAGCACGCCCGAGGAACAGGGTTTCGACTCGGCCAAGCTGGCCGAGGGCTTGCAAGCCATACAAAACGGAGACATCGCCATCGACAGCCTGCTGGCCATCCGGGATGGTCGTGTAATTCTAGATGCTTACTTCTACCCCTATGACGGATCGACGGCGCATGACCTGGCGTCGGTGACCAAGAGCGTGATGACCACGCTGATCGGGATCGCCGTAGGGCAGGGCAAGCTGGAGCTTGACCAGCCGATGGTATCCTTCTTTCCAGATCGTACGATCGCCAACCTGGACGAGCGCAAGCAGCGCATCACGGTGCGGCACCTGGTGAGCAACCTGAACGGTCTCGAATCAGGCTGCCTGGCGGGCGACAGGCCGACCATCGCAGCGATGATGGCCCAGCCGGATTGGGTGCAGGCCGCGCTGGACCGGAAGATGGTCCAGGAGCCCGGCACCGCCTTCTGCTACGACAGCCCGGGGATGCACCTGCTGTCGGCCATCTTGCAAGAAGCCGCCGGGATGACGGCGCTGGAATTTGCCCAACAATACCTGTTTGCGCCGTTGAACATCCAGGGAGCGATCTGGGATGCCGACCCGCAAGGCACCACGCGTGGCTGGGGCGACCTGCATTTAAAGCCGCGCGAGGCGGCCAAACTCGGCTACCTGTTCCTGCACCAGGGGGTTTGGGAAGGG
>MGNS01000090.1:28609-28851 GCA_001795165.1 Chloroflexi bacterium RBG_16_57_11 | reverse complement strand
AGATCAGCTATGGCGCGCACGGGCGCGGCGGGCAGCGGGTCTTCGTGGTGCCATCCCTGGACGCGGTCGTGGTCACCACCGGCGGCGGGTTCGAGTACGATGACATCGATCCTTATCTGACCGGGGCATTGGTCGATACCGAGGAGGCGCTGCCGCCGAACCCGGAGGGCGTGGCCAAACTAGATCAAATTGTCGCCGCGCTGGCGCAAGGACCGGCTCCGCAGCCGGTCGAAGCACTGCCG
>MGNS01000090.1:27900-28568 GCA_001795165.1 Chloroflexi bacterium RBG_16_57_11 | reverse complement strand
TCTTCGCGCCCAACGCGTTGGACCTGGAGACAATCCGGATCGAGTTCGACGACCCCGGCGAGGCGGTGGTCCACGTCACGACGGAAAAAAGCCAGCAGAAAAGGACCTGGGTGACCGGGTTGGACGGGACCTATCACCGCCTGCCCAGCGGGGAGGCCTCGCGCGGCCGGTGGGTCGACCCACAGACGTTCACCTTCGAGCTATACGATGTCGACACCCAGACTTACACGGCCACTTTCGAGGACGATCGCATCGTGATCGAATCGCTGGAGCTAGGCGTTAAGATCGAGGGAACGCAAGAGACTTTAGACGGTTGAGGATCGGTGGACGAAACCGGACGGCGTAGGAGGCGAGGAGTATCTCCTGAAGCTGGAGTAAAGCAGCGATGCGCCGTGCTTTTTACACCGTAGATGTCTTTACCGACAAAATCTTCGGCGGCAACCCGCTGGCGGTGTTCCCCATGGCGCAGGGGCTGAGCCCGGCGCAAATGCAACAGATCGCCGGGGAGCTGAACCTTTCGGAGACGGCCTTCGTCAACCCGGCCGAAGACCCGGCCCACACCTGCAGCGTGCGCATCTTCACGCCGAGAATCGAGCTGCCCTTCGCCGGGCACCCGACCATCGGTGCGGCGTTCGTGCTGGCGGCGATCGGCCAGGTCGCGCTGAGCG
>MGNS01000090.1:27583-27856 GCA_001795165.1 Chloroflexi bacterium RBG_16_57_11 | reverse complement strand
GACTGTCGGCCCGGTGCGGGTGGACGTGCAGGCCAGCGATGGTCGCCCAGTCTCGGCCCGGCTGTGGGCGGCGCAGATGCCGGTATTCGGCCCGCCAACTCCGGGGCGGGTGGAGCTGGCCAGGCTGCTCTCGCTGGATGACGAAGCGTTAGCGGATGCACCATGGAGCCCGCAGGCGGTCTCGTGCGGGGTGCCGTTCACGTTCATCCCGCTGCGCGACCGGGCGGCGCTGGGTCAAGCGCGGCTGGATGTAGCGCTGTGGAAACGGCTACT
>MGNS01000090.1:15840-27564 GCA_001795165.1 Chloroflexi bacterium RBG_16_57_11 | reverse complement strand
CATGTATATTGCGTCACGCTCGACCCGGAGCAGGAGGGGCATGACGTGCGGGCGCGCATGTTCGCCCCGGCCATGGGGATCGAGGAGGACCCGGCTACCGGGGCGGCGGCCTCGGCGCTGGCGGGGTACCTGGGAAGCCGGGTGGCGCTGCAAGACGGGAGGCTGCGCTGGGCCATCGAGCAGGGCTTCGAGATGGGGCGACCAAGCGTGCTGGAGGTCGAGGCGGATAAGCGCGAGGAGGAGATCGTGGCGGTGCGAGTGGGTGGGATGTGCGTGATGGTGAGCGAAGGTGTGATGGAGGTGCCGGAGGAGGGTTGAGCGCCGGTAAAGTGGCCAGGCAGAAATATTGAGGAGTAAAACATGGCGAGCGTACAAGGCATTGGCGGCGTCTTCATCGACAGCCTGGACGCCGGGAGGCTGGCCAGGTGGTACGAGGAAGTGCTGGGCATCCCGATGGAGGCGCATCCCAACGGCAGGGATTATTTCCACGTCTTCACCACACGGGATACGGAGAGAGGGGACCTGCGGGAGAACCCAGGATTCGCCATCTACCAGGCGGAGGAGCCGCTGGCAGAGCGAGGCCGCGGCTTCACGCTCAACCTGCGGGTGGACGACCTGGACGGATTTCTGGAGATGCTGAAATCGAAGGGCGTGGAGGTGGAGGGGGAGGTGCTGGTTTGGGAGCGAGGGAAGCACGCCTGGGTGCGGGATGCGGATGGGAATCGGGTGGAGGTGTATGAGGAGGTGGTGGCGTAGGAGGCAGACGGCGCGGTGCGATCCAAGTGATCGATAGGACAACTGTCTCATCGGGAAAATTGATAATATCGCACATGCGCTTAACGAGCTACTTCGGCTTCATTACAAGAACATGTTCCTGCTTTATCCCATCGCCATTCCATAATCCATACTGCATGTAATGATTACGTATAGCGTATGAGAACCGATTTTTGAGCACAAAGTGGTCAGATGTTAACTCTGCAATAAAATCTGCTGTCGGTATAGAAACTTTACAACATACAGAATTACCAATCACGCATACGATCGTTCCAGTTCGTTTCATAACCGTATTTAACTGGTCGAATACGTTTTTCATTGAGTGGAAGTAATTCTTAACAGTACGAGCTTTATGAATATCCTGAGTAGCAATTTGGTCCAGGGTATTATCTAAGGCTTTGATACCGAACTCGACCTCCTCATTCCAGTCAGATGCTCGTACTAACCTCCGACCTATGTAAGTATGGGTAAGATTGATGTGCTCCACCTGATTCTCTACTAGACCTAACCAATACATTTCAAGTCGATGTCTCCGGCTATATTCTACCGATCTACAGTAGGGAGGAGAAGTAACCACCAATGGAAAGCCTGCCTGCACCGAGGACGTGTCACTTAACAATTCTGAAAGTCTCAACACATTCCCATGAATAACCCGTACCGATACCTTGTCACCATTTTGCGTTGAGGTTTCCCAAAGCTGACTCATCCCCTGTATTGCTTGGCGCGTCTTGTTTGTAAAATCGTTGAAAACTCTAATTGTTCTTGTTGCGTTCTTTCGAGCTTGAACGCTTGTGACCTCTAATCCAGACACTGGGTCTGGATCAGCGTTTGATACTCGCCGAATAATTGCAGCAACGCAGACCTTGAAGAATTGATTCTCCAGCTCGCTAATTTCGACTTGGCTTATTGCCCATAAAATTCTAGCGAGGTCAATGATGACATAATATCTAAACCAGTGTGTGATGTTTGAGAGAGGAGGAATTGTCAATCCGACAGCTTCAGTTAAATACTGTTCTTCTGTTATATCTGAACCTGGGATAAGTTCCTGATTTGCTCGGATTTGTTTGTATGGTTCTAGTAGAGTCAGTAGCTGGTTTAATACATCTGTTAATCTATCCGGTTTCATTGGGGTGGTTTTTACACGTGCAATAAGACATGCTAGAGGGTCGATATCAAATCCAACAGATGAAATACCTCTAACCAAAGACTCAACTTGGACAGTTCCACTTCCTGTAAATGGATCTAGAACTACAGAGCCCTTTCGGCCAAAATTGCCTAGCGCCCAGCGAACTATAGGTGGATGAAATTTCGCGGGGAAGCGAAATAATTGATGGGTGTACTCGTGCCGACCATTAGGGGAGTCCAACCAATATGATATACCATCTTCCACAAAGCGAGGAAGTTTTTCGACCCGCTTATAACCCTCACTGCTGATTTCCCTTCCCTTTTGAATTGGCTTCAATTCAACTTCTACCATATTTCTCCGTTCAAGAAGTGTAATTCTTCAAAATATTGTCCGATAGTTTTATGAATGCGGGTTGGCCACGTCGGTCAACATGGAAACGTATTTCTTTGGGACGTTCTTTCTGGGCAGCTATAATCAGACTTTGTGCATCATCAAACGACAGGAAAATTGAGAAATTTGAGATAAGGCTTATCTGCACTGCTTCAATGAGCGTGGATAAAGAGCATAAAGGTACACCTGTTGTTATAACACGATAGTAAGAAGGCGCAAATAGTGTCAAGGTTCTATCCACACTCTCCTCGTTTATATTTTCACAATAACTCTCGGTTGTTAATTGAAAAACCTTGACCGCCAATTCAGGCCATTTACGAGCCTCGATCATTCTTTCCAGTGAAAGAACATCGGGAATCTCCTCAACTAAGGTTTCGAGACCTCTTTTATCTGTTTCAAAAATTGGCGGTAATTGATATGATCTTGTCCCCGTTAGCTCTGGCCGGGTAAGTAAACCCAGTCGATAAAGAGTCTGCATGTGTATGAAAATTTTATGAGAACCAGTATTTCCTTCATATCCCCGCGACCCAATTCGTTCAATAGCGCGGCGCAGTTCTACTCGATCAGCAGTGCTGCTGGTTAAGGACAAATAGTCTGAATATACTTCTACAAACATTTCTTTTGCCCAAGAATTCCAGGTAAGGTCTGAGTTTGCAACACATTCGCATCCTTTTAACCGACGAGAAATAAACAATAATGCAGCTCCATCCGCCTCCAAAAAAACGCGAAAATAAAGCAATTTATCGGATAAAGTTAGCTTAAGTTGGTTATCCAAGTAGCCATCTTCAATATCAGTAATTAAGTTGACAAGATGCCCTTTCTCCGACCAAGTATTATTTGGGGTGATTAAATCAAGGTCATGAGCAAGGTCAACCGCATAGCCACCGGCAGCCACATTGAGTTTTTTGCCCCGAGATGTAATTTCTCGAGCTAGTTTTTCTGCCACGACCTCACGGTAACTACTTAGTACCGGGGAGGTACATAGCTTGACCAAGAACTTCATGTAGGCTGGTTCATCAACCTGATAATGGGTGCGGAAAACGATTCTTGGCCGCATTAGTAATCTGTTCCTCCGTGTACAGTAGCTCGTGGTCGTACTCGAATCGGAAACAAACGATTTGCGCGGTCAGTGGAAGCCAACGCATAACCCAAGGGCAGATTCCGCACTAGGGTTTCAAATGTACGGCCACCTTCAATTTTCTGCCGAGTGTCTATAGCAACCTCCGCTGGACAAGCTGCGTTAATCATACCCTCAGCTGCCACAATATCATCGTGATGGCTCAACGCGTGAATGAGAAGCATATCAGCGTTTCGCTGTATAGATGGATCAAGCCCTGAGGGTTGTTGCGTAGCAACTACTATAGACAATCCTAAATTTCTACCCTCGTCCACATACTTTTTCAGAGGCTTACGAGATGGCATAACACCATGTGACGGAATGTAGTTATGTGCTTCGTCAATTATTATCCAGGACCTAGGCAAACCTTCCCTGGCTTTATGTTGGCATTCTTCGGCTAATTCCTTCTCACGGCTTGAAGCTGTCGGATCAGATAATGATAATTTATCAGCACGGGCAAGATGGATGGTAATCATCCTCTCCTGCTGTTCAGAGACTCCTCTAAGCTGCATAACACGCTTAACGATAAGAGCTACCAGAACCGCACGCATTTGTTGATCTAATTCCCGTAAGAGCAAGACTGAGATATGCCTAGGCCGCATAAGTTGGCGAACATCTAATCCCGTGTCTGAGAAAATGGGTACTCGGCGAAGCATATCCAACCGTCTTCTTAGAGCCTCACGCGTGTCTCGGTGATAGCGATCCAGATCGTGATCATACTCCAGCGCGATCAGTAAGTCTTGAAGCAAGAAATTTGGATTTGGGGGGACAAAATTGCCGCTCCGCGAATCAGTATATCCATCAGTCAGCACCTTTGCATACAGTTCCGTAATTAAATGACCCAGCGGATCAACGAATGGATCAACCTCGAAAAGGCCACACCATTCATCAGAACCCAGATCCGAGGGACGTAATGCTATCTCTACAGAATTTACAGCTGTAGGAGTCGTTGTGCCACGTGGACGAAACAATGTCATGGGGAGCTGTTCAGTACTTAATTTCCACTTTCTAAACTCTTTTACAACATCGCTTTGGTCTGAATGCGTGTTTTCAATGTCAAAAGGCATAGTCAAATACACATTCATGGTATCCAGAATCAAAACACCTTGTGAGGATTCACCTTGCTTGACCCAACTCTGAGCAGCAAGGCCCTCGGCTAAAACTCCAAGTGTATAGCTCTTTCCGCTACGCCTTTTACCCATAACATACAAAACGTGAGCACCACGGGTATCAAGCCATACATTACGATAAGGCGTCTCAGCATGCTTACCGAGATATATAGCCTCAAATCCTTCACGTGGCGCGTTCTGCCCCATCAATAAACCATTAGCAGGCCCTTTGTCGAGTGAGAGTTCTGGTTTTATAGCGAATCCATGTTCTGTGCGAAAACTTGCTTCGGGAATTTGACCTCCCATATTCACCTCACAATCAAACAATGCAATCTGAGGCTATGGCTACGCTATTAGAGCGGAAAGCTTTCCCAAGAGCGCGCGTCATTTTCATGGTGATCTCGCGTGGGGTCATTATTTGGGTCAGGTGGCTTTTTATAGCATCTACAGCATCCTCTGTAAAAGGGAAAAAATCGGGATGAATGGATTCATTTGTTGTTTTTCTTGCTGTAGCTATGAGGCCGCCAAGCTCAACATTTGGATCACGAATGTAGGCTATTACACCCTTTATGAATTTATTTACATCCGGCTCATCCAAAGATGCGATTTCGATCTCAGCATCCGTGCCGAGGCGAGACACCACGGGGCCATTTTCCCTGAAAATCTCGACCATTTCCGACCTCAACGCTGCTGAGGCTCCGATGAGTACTGACACGGCCGTCTGGTTGGGATCAACCAAGCGGGTGAATCCAGTCTCAAATGTTGGAATCGTTTCTGGGCCTATCGATTTAAGACGTTCCATCTCATCAAGGACAAGAACTAAAGTTTGATGCCGGATTTCTTTCAACAATCTTCCAAACAAGCAAATTACCTCAGCAAGTCGCGCTGCTTCGGTCTGAGTCAAATCTTGAGTTTGCCCGAGATCGTCTAGGTCTTGCCGTGACATCGCTACGCCTGAAATCCATCTCCATAAACGCAATTTGTCAAAATTTGGATCAATCAAACGGACTGTCGCCTTGGCTATCTCTTCATCACCGAATTTACTTTTATGTCTATTGAGTAACTCTTCCCGTCGGGCAAGACCAATAGTTTGAACGACATCCTCTATTAAACCAATGACAAAGTCCTGGCCCAAGCCTCGCATAATTCCTTCTCTATACAGGTCGTGAAAACGCGACTTCTTTGACAAATCAGGGCACTCAATGCGAACAGGATGAATGGGCGTCAGTTGCTGTAATTCCTTCATAGTCCTCATTAGCGTGTGTGTCTTTCCTCCACCATAAGGTCCCCATACGAGTCGCTTGGGCGCAAGACCTGTTACAAGGTCAATATCCAGGCTTTCTGCAATCATGTGAGTGTTGATATCGTCACGAGCAAAACAATCCGTGTCCGTAAGTGGATCAAGGATGAAGTTTTCGCGCTTAAGGCCATATCTTTGCCCGATTGTCGTAATCTCGTCGCTCATATTCGTTTTCCTTTCATACTTCATGGCTGTAATTTGTGATTTCCCAGAAGTAGGCAATCAGATGATCTATTACCTGGTTGTCAGAATTTATCCGAATACCAAGTTCTAAATAGTTCGACTTAGTCAAGTTTTGCGAACCGACAATGGCCATTATATAACCGCCGCTCCTATCTGGTTCGCGAATATAAAGTTTCGTATGTAAACGCCTATTAAGGAAGATCGAGGCACCCAAATCCTGAAAAGGCTTCAGGGTTTTCGGAATTGTTTCAATGGTTCCCTCTTCAGGACGCGTGATCACTAAAATCTCGGGTTGAACTCCGCGAGCCTTTTCAACACGAATAACTGCATGAGTTAGCATCTCTTGTTGCTTGCGATCCAAGCTGATCCAGGGTGAACAAAAGTACAACCGAGAAAACCCAGGACGTTCGTTTATATTCTGAAGAAATGCTTTGGTCATCCCTTCACGGATTAATTCGTATGTGCGTAGGGTGCTATCAAGTCGGCTCAGACGTCTGTAAACATCCCTAATGTCTCCACCATTAATAGCATCCAATAAGTAGTACGTTTTAATTCCTAGAACTGTTAGACCAAATTGCTCTCCATCTCGGTGGAGGATACTAGCAGCAACAAAATCCTCAATCGTAGCTTGGGGATCGGATGCGCTATAACGAGTCATAATTTCTACAAGTTCATCTACAGGATAGGCAGTTTTTGATGAAGCCTCTAATTCTTGTAAAAACTCATAAGCACCGTAAACACCAACAATTTCAGACAGATGGGACATTTTATTAACCCTCCTCGCTGTCTTTGAGAACAATGTAATCTGCTAATACCCGCCGAGCAAATTCAGGTGTAATGATCTCAATTTCACCTGCTTCAATTTGGGGATCTGCTTCCTGCAAGACTGCATTGAAAGCTTGCATGATAGAACGAGGTTTAAGCTCGTCTTTCTTTTGAATTTCTTCTATGATGACTTTACACGTGTCCTCACCAAAGGGAAAGTAGGGCGATGTCTGAATGTATTCAGGGATTCGGAGTTGGATTAAAACATCCTTAACAAATACTAACGCCTCCTGTGGCAGCATCGGCGGTAGTATCATAACCTTAGTAC
This sequence comes from Chloroflexi bacterium RBG_16_57_11, assembly GCA_001795165.1. Lineage (GTDB taxonomy): Bacteria > Chloroflexota > Anaerolineae > Anaerolineales > UBA4823 > RBG-16-57-11. Next base: position 20,472 of record MGNS01000090.1, on the reverse strand, counting down.
GTCCAATTCGATCGCGTAGTTCTGGGCTGAACCAAGCCGGTAACCCGTTGGGTTGAGGTTTACCAGAGAACGACAGAAATAGACTGAGCCAATTTGGGCAAGCGTTGAATGTGGAATGCAAACCCGTATTGATTTCGTCGCGGATCCTTACTCCCCCGCGTTCAATACGCTGAAACTCATCTAACATCCACATTACACGGCATCCTGGTCTACCCTGGCTATGAGCCGACACAGCTAATAACTCAACCAATGTAGTTAAAATTCGAGTAGCCTCTTCTGACGAGCTTATTTTTTTCGAAATGCCCACTCTTCGAAACTCAGATATGGGTAAAGCTTCTGCGCGCAACCATCGCATCGCTGTTATTTGATCCGTTGGCTTTCCGGTTGCCATAGCTTGTAAAGCATTAGCTAAATCTGGAGACGCATGCATTAAGTTTCGGCGCAGGCGATTGGAATCTTCACACGTAGACACTTCAAGGAATGCATCTACAAAAATATCCATATCAAAACCGGTCATAAAAGAACTATAAAGATCGAGAAAACTCCTGGCCGCTTTTGGAAACTCACTGTATGCGGTGTATAAGGCAAAGTTGCTATTGTGCTTACTCAATTCCGCAGCTTGGTTGGCTAAATAAAATAGAGTATGAGTTTTTCCAGCACCAAACCAAGACCAAAACAGGTGAATTGAGGAAGTCTCTCGTCTAGAGAGAGTAGTAATAAGAGTACTTATGTCCGAGCGTAACTGATGGCGATCTGCAATAAAAGTGCAATATTCTCGATCGGGTACTATTGGGAAAGGCCACCGAATTAGCGTCAAATGGTAATAATTTCCTGTCATATTACGCCCCTTAAATAATATGGTCCGTAGCGTCAGATGGTTGGTTGGATTGGTTTTCCATCAATCCGCATAATTTAGGGGATCTTCCAGCAGTGATCAATCGTATCAAATCGGATCAACATAATTCCGTTTGCTGGCTGCTTCAAGCGATTAACAAGATTACCGTGATCCTCACCCTCAGTGAGAAGAATCCATTCTTCATCATCGGCCCGTCTTAGGGCTTTATCACTGCTGAAACGCGCAGTGACTCAACTAAGAATACATTATGGAAATTTGACCATAGGGCAGCTACCATTATAGCATCGCAATTTTCGTCGGTTTATAAGTTAATAAATTCATAGATACTACTCTCCAGCGAATTCGATCTCATATTGGACGGTATTCTTAGTCGCATATGCTGACTCGGCATCTACGTCTTCTAGGGTCAGTTGTTTGTAGTCAGCAATGATTTGATCTATAGTCATCCTCTCTGCAAGTTTATACTGGATCGAGTCCATCGTGGACCGTGTTCCTCAGACAATCGATTTGTTGAAAATGAACGCTCAGGATTGATCACAATGCGAGTGTGAACTATTATCTTTTTCCTGTTGAAGATTCACCAGGGATAATTTGATTATACCTCACCGTTACAAGAGTATTTTTAACTACTAGATCCAACCCGTATCTATTATACGTGATTGTTCCAATTTCGGTAACACTGGACCGAAACCAGCATATTGGCAGGAATCAGTTGCTTCCATACGCCATTGCTAGTCATTTAGACGGATTTGACCAATTTTATACAGACAAGATAAAATCGCCCTATATCTCCATATAACCATTCACACATTAATGCCGGCGAATACTTCATCACAGTAGTTACCTAGTAATAGCCTGCCCTGCCTCGCATCAGACGATGCAAGTCCATTACTCCATTTCGCCTAGATAGGTGTGTTCACAAGATTATCTTTCATCGGGAAGTAAACCGCTTAATATCCCCTTGGAAATTCAGTCTACTTGTACACTTTAACCCTTGGTTACAGCGACCTAAATATATTAAAACCCACTTTGGCGATGTAGTATAAGTCCGACAGATGCAGCGAGTATGGGCTCTTTGCATCTTCTATTTGAGGAGATTGAAGGGATTAATATTGACCAAGCAGGACACTTGATAAATCGAGTAAAATAGTGTATCTTTATTGTAGATACACAAGGAGGTAGCCGATGCTGACCAAAGTACAGAAATGGGGCAACAGCCTGGCCCTGAGAATCCCCAAAGCCTTTGCGTTGGATGCCGGGCTGGAGGACGACTCAGCGGTCGAAATTTCGCTCGTCGACGGGCAGATTATCGTCAAGCCGGTGGCGGCGCCGGGCTGGTCGCTAGATAAATTGTTGTCTGGCGTCACCAGCGAAAATATTCACCACGAAATCGATACCGGCGAGGCGGTAGGTAAGGAAGTCTGGTGAAACCGTGGCTTATATCCCGCAGCGTGGCGATATCGTCTGGATCACCTTCAACCCGCAGGCGGGGCACGAACAGGCCGGGCGTCGCCCGGGGTTGGTACTTTCCCCGGCGAAATACAACGACAAGGTCGGGCTGGCCATACTATGCCCGATTACCAGCCAGGTTAAGGGCTATCCCTACGAAGTCTTAATTCCCGAGGGGCTGGAAATCCGTGGAGCCATCTTATCCGATCAGGTCAAAAGCCTGGATTGGAGAGCCAGGCAGGCGGAACTAGCCTGTACGTTGCCGCCGGGAACGGTCGAGGAAGTGATGCTGAAACTGAACACATTGCTAGGATAGTAATAAAAAACAATGATAAAGCGTCGGGCACGGCAGCCTGGAGCCAGCGGACGACAGGCTCCGCCAGCCTGACAGGACTTGACCTCATGGACATCGCCGCACTTACAGCAATGCTTGGAGCCATCATTGGCTCTGTGATCACCACCGTCGGTAATATTCTCGTTTCTATGATCCAATCAAGGAAGGAACATACGGATCAAGCTCCGGGGATTCTTGTTCCGCAGAATTACGTGTTACGCCGCCCCAAGAAACATTCCTTTTGGCTGGTAGTGTTTATTATCGTCAGTATTGTCGTCAGCATCACCCTGAGCGTGGTCCTGGTATACATGCTTGGCTTGAACTCGCCAGAACAAACATCTAATTTATTGACTCTGGAGACGATTCAATTTGATTATCCAGATTCTCCCCTGCAGCATGATTGGAAGCTTGTGGAAGGAAACACCGAACTGATCGCCTTCACACAAATTGTTGATCCCAAAGTAGGCAACGCGCTGAGAATAACCTCGCCCGAAGAAAATTTCTACGGCCTGGATCTGGAATTAAACCCAAGAGTAAAGGAGTTTGGTGATTATCTTGAAGTCGTGTCGCGATACGATGATGAATCGGCCAGCATTTACACATATATTGGCATGACAAGAATCGATGGCGCTTACCAGACGGGGTGGTTAAAGTATAAACTTGGCGAGGGTGGACCACTACCTTCACAAAAAACCACTGGCGAGAACGAATGGGTTCTTTATCTGACCCCAGAATCGTTCTCGAACACAAACTGGGTTAAACTGCAGGTCGATTTGGATCAAGCAGTTCACGACACCTATGGGACAGATGATTGGTCATTTGACAAATTGCTCAAATTCCGAATTCGAGGGAATATCACGATAGACAATATCACGATTTATGAGCGAGTCCAATGATCCTGGATCATTGAGTTAACATAACGATCAGGGAGATGCATGGAAAAGAAATATTCCATCCAGTGGCAGGGCGACGAAGTGGTCTCATTCGAGGTCGACGGGGTGCAGTACGAAAGCCTGGACGAAGTGCCGGACGAGGCGGACCGCGAAAAGCTGCTGGGGCTGATGGCGGGGACGAGGGAGATCGAGCTGGGAACCCCGGCGAGGCCATCAATCAACCTGGGGCTGATCGTCCTGACGGTGTTCATCGGTGTAGCTGCCTTGATGTGTGTGATCTCGGTTCTGACCGGGGTGAGCACCTGGCGGGGGATGTCCCGGGAGGTGGAGGCGCCGGGGCAGGTGGTGGAGATGGTCACCCGCAAGGATGAGCAGGGAAACGAGTTCTATTACCCGGTGGTGGCGTTCAGCCTGGCGGATGGCAGCCGCCAAACGGTGCAGATGGCGGAGGGGAGCTGGCCGCCGTCCTTCGCGGTGGGCGATGAGGTGAAGGTGCTGTACGACCCAGGGAAACCGCTGGAAGCGCGTGTGAAATCGACCTCGGGGACGGTCAGCCTGTGGATTTGGACGATGGTGACCGGGGTCCTGGCGGTGGCGTTCGTACTGGCCACGCTGCTGGCGTGGTGGGTGCTCAAGGAAGTGCCGGATACGCCCGAAATGCCGGATGATTTCGCCAAGGATTTCAAGGAAAAGTAGGCGGAGATCGAACAACGGATCCGCCAGGCGATCTCCCACCAGGAATATTGAAATATTAGATCCCGGCCTGCTCCAATAACCGGATGGCGGCGTCCGCCAGGTCGTCCCCCTGGTGCACACCGAGCAGCAGGCCACCCCGGCCGAGGACTGCCAGGGCGGGGTGACGCAGCGGGCCAGGCAGGCCGACCGCCCGGACGGCCTGGCCTTTCCAGTCGGGCAGGATCAGGACGTAATTGGCGGGGTCCAGGTGAGCGGGCAGCCGGGCGGGGATGTCACGGTAGCCCTTTTCCATCTCGCGGGACACCAGGCCGTGGAACAAGCGGGACACGCCGCGCAGGTCGGCCAGGTTGGCCACCAGCAATTGGGAGGCCAGCGGGTAGCGGCGGCGCACGGCCAGGTTAACC
>MGNS01000090.1:15255-15785 GCA_001795165.1 Chloroflexi bacterium RBG_16_57_11 | reverse complement strand
CCAGCCGGTCGAGGTCGAGCTTGCGCCCTGAGCCGGCGGCGGTGAGGGTGATTGGGGTTATTCGCTTACTCTGCAATCCAATTTACCCAGGACACACCCAATTGTCGAACCCGATTAACCAATCGTTGGTCAGTTGTCCAAAATGCGGAGTTGAGCTGTTCAGCAAGTGCCAGGTATTAGCCGTCGTAGGCCGGGTATTGATTGAGGCGAGTAGCCCAGTGAAAAGCCGCCCGACAGGTTTCCGGATCGGCGTCATAAAATGTGACGTTGAGGCTCAACAATGCCTCCAATGCCTGCCGAGCAATCTCTAACCCGATGATACGCTGCATATAGATCTTTTGCAGAGCCGAGGTCGTTTCGTGCAACCATAAGCGCGGCGCACACACTTCCACGCCATCTTCTATCCAACGCGACCACAACATCTCAGAACGCCCAGACCGTGGATCAGCGATGACCTGGAGGATGCCCAAGCCTGCGTCAATTACTACGGCCGAGGACTTGATCGTCGCGATCATTGCGCAACTCGTCTA
>MGNS01000090.1:14051-15232 GCA_001795165.1 Chloroflexi bacterium RBG_16_57_11 | reverse complement strand
CGCCTCCGCGCGCAGCAAGAATTGCCTGGCGCACCTGCCGGGCTCGTTCGAGAGCCTGGAGACCCTTTTTCTTCTCTACATTATAGAGTTGTTGGCGCTGCTTAATACCTTCCTGAACGATTTCACGAGCGAGGTCAGACACGCTGCGGGCTTCCCGTTCGGCAATTTGCGCCAGGAGGCGGTGTTGTTCCGGTTCAAGGAGCAAGTGAGCTCTTATCTTTGCCATAATTTAACTCCTGAAGGAATTATCACATGCCCATGTGCATGTGTCAAGCAATCCATGTACCTTTTTTATTTCGCCGAATAAACATTCAATTCTATGCCGCGCTGTACCATCGCGTGATAGAATTCACAAAGCGGCGAGCGGAGGGCAGTAGACGATGAAAAAACTGGCGATTGCGCTATCCAAAGGCGGGGTGGGTAAGACCACCACGGCGGTGAACCTGGCGGCGGGGCTGGCGAAGAAGGGCAAGAGCGTGCTGCTGGTGGACGTGGACACGCAGGGGCAGGCAGCCAGGGCGCTTGGCGCTCACCCGCAGGTCGGACTGGCGGAGGTGATCGGCGGCGAAGCTGAGTTCGAGACGGCCTGCACGGCAGCGCGCGCGAACCTGTGGGTGCTCTCCGGAGGTCGCACGCTGGCGGGGCTGAAGCGGGTGATCACGCGCAAGGACTTTGGCGGCGAGCAAACGCTGGTGGAGACGATGCAGGGGGTGGACGGGCGCTTCGATTACGTCGTCCTGGACACCGCCCCGGGGTGGGACGCGCTGACGGTGAATGTGCTGTTCTACGCCGATGCGGCCCTGGCGCCGGTCTCGCTCGAGGTGATGACGCTGCAGGGGCTGATGGAGTTCTCGCGCAGCATGGGAGCGATCCAGAAATACCACCCCGAATTACAGCTCAAATACATCCTGCCCACCTTCTTCGACCGGCGGGTGCGGAAATCAGAGGAGATCCTGTCACAACTCCAGGCGCATTTCGGCGAGCGGGTATGCGCGCCGGTGCGATACAACGTGCGCCTGTCGGAAGCGCCGGGCTACGGGCAGACCATCTTCGAGTATGCGCCATCATCCATCGGCGCGGAGGACTACCACAGGCTGACGGAAAGGATTTTGCAAGATGAGCGAGCGTAAACACACCCCGGATGTGCTGGCGGCGATCCTGAACGGCGAGGCGCCAATGCC
>MGNS01000090.1:13713-14005 GCA_001795165.1 Chloroflexi bacterium RBG_16_57_11 | reverse complement strand
ATAAAATCGCAGCCCAAGCGACCCGCTCCGGAAGGCCCGGCCAAAGCCGAAAAACCCGCCCAGGCGGCGAAACCGCGCACGAGCGCGCCAGCGCACTGGGCGTACCAGGTGGTCTCCTTCCAGGAGAACCACGGCTGGCGGGTGCGCTTCATCGACGGCAAGGAAGTCAAAAACTGGACCGAGGCCGCCGGCCTGGGTGAAATCCTGGCTCGGATGGGGGAGCAGGGCTGGGAGCTGGTCTCGGCTTGCTCAGGCGAGGCGATGTTCGGGCGCGCCGATAAATACCAGCTGT
>MGNS01000090.1:11368-13624 GCA_001795165.1 Chloroflexi bacterium RBG_16_57_11 | reverse complement strand
ACTGAAGTCGCGACTACAAGGGCAAGTCTAGATCAGTCGCCAGATTTGCTCATCCTTTAAAGCCCAATCCGGGTAATTTTCACCAGCCAGGAAATGGGCCGCGTAAAGCTCGGCCAGCCTGGCGTAGCGCTCCCCACCCGTCTCGGCCAAGGCGTACAACAGGGCCACCTGGGCGGCGTCCGCCAGGCGAGCCAGGGCGTGCTTGGCATGCCATTGGGCTTCGGGCCCAGCCAGCCGGCCCAAATGATCCAATGTTTGTTCAATCTCACGGTGGGCGAGGCTCGCAGCCGGTGTGCCGGCACCTTCCAGCAGGGGGAGAATCTCATCCAGGAAAGGCTTGTGGGCGCCCTTCTTTTGCATGGCTTCGAGCAGGTCGAGGGCCTGGATGTTGCTGGTCCCCTCCCAGATGGCGGTGACCAGCGCCTCACGGTGCAGGCGCGAGACGGCGAAATCCTCCAGGAAACCCAGGCCGCCAAACAGCTCCATGGCCAGTTGCGTGACCGCCGCGGCGTGGTCGGCGGTGCGGTTCTTGGCCAGATGGGAAAGGAAACGGGCATAATGGTAAGCGGCATTATAAGGAGGGCACTCGGTCCAGGCCTGGTCGAAATGGTGGATGGCGTGGAAGGCCAGAGCCAGGCCGCCGGCGGTGCGCACTGCCATGTCGGTCAGGTCCAGGCGCACCAGAGGGTGCGCCTCCAGCTTCTGCCCGAAGGCCAGGCGAGCCTGCACCCGGAAGAGGGCTTCTAAATGGGCCTTGCGCGCCAGGCCCATCGCCCCGACCGCGTTGGCCAAGCGGGAGACCGTCAGGTTTTCCAGGGTGTAATAGATACCCAACTCAGCCTGCCCGACCAGATAAGCGAGGCTGCCGTTGAACTCGGCTTCGCCGCTGGGCACGGCGCGAGTGGCGCTCTTGCGCTTGAAACGGCGCACATGGAAGTTAAGCTGCCCAGCCTCGTCCAGGCGCGGGACCAGGAAAAGGGCCAGGCCTTTCGGGCCGGCAGGGGCACCCTGCGGGCGGGCAGTGACGATGGCCAGGTCGGCCAGCCCGGCGTTGCTGGCGAAGTACTTATCCTCGCCATACAGCCGCCAGGTAGCGCCGTCCGCCAGGGCGATGGTCCTGTTGGCGCCCAGGTCGCTGCCGCCGTGGGTCTCGGTCATCCAGGTCGCGCCCCAGGCCTGCCCGCTGAGCAGCTTTTCCAGCCAACCAGCGTGCTCCGGGGCGTATTTGTAGATGGCATAGGCGGTCTGGTTGGTGACGATCAGGGTGCAGTACAGACCCGGGTCCGCCAGGAGGTAGCCTAAGGCGAAGTGCTCGTGCCACGAGCCGCCTTCATAGGGTGGGCGGTTAATCGCCGCCAGCTCAACCAGCAGCTCAGCATGTGCGGGGTCCAGGCGGGCGCGGTCGACGCGCCTTCCATCCAGGTCATGCATCACCAGCTCAGGCGGGGCGGCGCGATCCACCCAATCCGCAATCTGATAGGCGCGCCCGCCAGCCAGCGCACCGAAGTCGGTCAACGACGGCTCGCGCTCACAAAAGCCAGGCCAGTAGCGCCTCAGAATATGCTTAAGATCTGGCTCCAGGAGCCAGTGGTTCTTGCCGAAAGCATAGGATTGGAAGTTCATGGTCGCCTCCACTGCGTTCTCTGGCCATCCTAATCTCATTGTGATTCCACAGCAATAATCATACCAAAAAACACCTTTTATTTTTTTGTGATTGACCGGCAGACTGCTTTGGCTCGCCCGCCCGGAGATAAATCTCCGCGCTATGACACAAAGTCGGCTAACGTCCGGCTGATTCCAGCATCGAGCATGGGCCCCGTTCACGGGGCTTCGCTCTATAGCCCGGCGCTGGAAGCGCCGGGCGGCTTCTCGTCGGGCGGACTCCCACCAGGCGGACTCACACCATCCGATTGACCTGCTTCCTGCTTTGGGATACACTTGTCGCATGCAAACTGAATTGAAACAACCCGGCTCTTTGCTCGACCCATCCGGAAAGCTGGCGCAAATTGGCTGGTCGCCTCAGCCGTTGCTGGACTGCAACCTGGAACGAGTGGCGTTTTATCCCTGGCTCAAAAAACCAGCCCAGCGCTTTCGCATCAAGCGCTGGGATTACTACGCCGTGTTCACGCTGCAGCGCTTCTTCTCGGCCACAATCGCCGACCTGGGCTATGCAGGGAATATCTTCGTCTACACAATTGATTTCTCTACCTGCGAAGTACACGAAGAAGGGCTGGTGGTCCCGCTGGCGCGTGGCGT
>MGNS01000090.1:9123-11309 GCA_001795165.1 Chloroflexi bacterium RBG_16_57_11 | reverse complement strand
TTGGCGTCGAGGCAGACTGCCGCCATATCCAGGTGGATTGGCCGGGCTTCCACGACGGCCGCGGCATCCAGGCGGACATCAGGCTGCACTGCCCCCTAGATCAAGAGTCGATGACCCTGGTGGTCCCAATCGAGCACAAGCGCTTCTATTACAACCGTAAGATCAACTGTATGCCGGCTGAAGGAGAGCTGCGCTATGGAGACATCCTTGAGATTCTGGAACCACGTCACGCTATCGGCTCGCTGGACTGGGGCCGAGGCGTGTGGGCCTACAGCAGCTTCTGGAACTGGGCTAGCGCCTCGGGATTTCTACCTGACGGGCGTACAGTGGGGCTGAACCTGGGGACCGGTTTTGGCGATACCTCGGCGGCAACGGAAGATTGTCTGGTGTTGGACGGGCGAATCCACAAGCTGGATCAAGTTGGCTTCGACTACGATGCCTCCGACTACATGAAACCGTGGAAATTCCGCGATAACCAGGGACGCCTGGAGCTCGATTTCACACCCTTTACCGAGCGCGTGGCGCAGACCGATCTAAAGATCATTTTCAGCGAAGTGCACCAGATGTTCGGGTATTACAACGGTCATGTCGTGGCAAATGATGGGGAAAATATACAGCTCGACAATCTGATTGGGTTTGCCGAAGAACACCACGCCCGCTGGTGAGTGGCGATGGGCCAGGGAGACGAAACCATCCTGAGGACGCCGACCGGGCGATTGCGCCTGCGCTGGCTGCTGAGCAACGCGTTGCGGGTCACGCATGCCACTCCTGGGGAGGAGCCTTTCCCCGCCGACCGGCCCTGGCTGTCGGACATCCTCCCACCTCACGCGCTGTCCCTGCCAGCCCAGAGCTGAGCGTGGCGATTGATCAAAACTGTCTGCGGGCAGCCAACATCGAGGGGCAGGAAATCTTTGCAGAAGCGCGCCCACCCAGGATGGGCTTGAAACACAGCAGAGGCAAATTTCCGCAAATACACCGAGCTGCGTTACCGCCTGCTGCCATATTTCAGCTCGCTGGCTTGGGAGGCGCAGCAGTGCGGGCTTCCCATTTTGCGACCGCTGGTGTTGGAGTTTCAAGAAGACAGCCGCCTGGCAGGTGTGGAGGACCAGACGCTGATGGGAACAGGGTTGATGATCTGCCCCGTTGTGGAGGCCAGGGCGACGGAGCGGCGCATTCTGCTGCCACCGGGCGTCTGGCATGATTTCTGGACGCAAGCCAGTTGGCAGGGACCAGGGGAAATCGTTTATCCTGCGCCGCTCGACCGGCTGCCGATCCTGGTGCGTGGTGGGACGATCCTGCCGATGGGGCCGATACTCCAATCGATCCCCGACGATCATTGCTTTGACACATTGCATCTCCATATCTGGCCACCGTACCCGGCAAACGGCTTGATCTATGAGGATGATGGCGTCACCCTGGATTACACCCGCGGAGACTGGTCGCGGACGCAAGTGGCCGCCGAGCAAGAAGGCTCTCGTATCATGGTGCATATATTTTCTGCGCAGGGCAGCTATCCGGGCCAACCTTCAACACGCCAGGTCGATCCGATCCTGTATCGTACAAAATCTCCGGCGCAGGCATTCGTCAACGGACAACCCAGCCTGGATTGGAGTTATGACCAGCAGAAAGGCGAAACCAGCATCCGGCTGACCTGCAGCGTCCAAGAAGAGACGATTATCGAGATCCTGGGGCAATCCTAGACCTATTGCCGGGTATTCCGACAGTATCGATCAGTTTATAATCCTGTACTTAAGCAGCCGTTTTATAATCGGTGATGTCGATCTAGTGCGATCACACGCATCACAGGTGATCGCTTTCGCACCAATTGGAGGTAGAAAATCATGGGTTTTCATGGCGGAGGTTGGTGGAGCTACCTGAGCGCAACCGAGGAAAGACCGAAGGTAACCTGGGCATTACTTCGGCGCGTCCTGACCTACGCGCGCCCTTATAGCTGGCAAATTTTCGGCATGCTGATCGCCATCTTTATCAATACCGGACTGACTTTACTCACGCCACTGATTCTGCGTACACTGATCGACCAGACCATCCCGCAAGGGAATGTTCCGCAGCTGGTCTTCCTGGGAGTGGGGCTGATGCTGATCCCGGCGGTCGGCGGTGTGATCAATGTGGTACAGCGGCGGCTAAACGCCAAGGTAGGCGAGGGGGTGATCTACGATTTACGAGGG
>MGNS01000090.1:0-9098 GCA_001795165.1 Chloroflexi bacterium RBG_16_57_11 | reverse complement strand
TGTCTTTGCGTTTCTTCACCAACACCAAAGTTGGCGAATTGATGAGCCGCTTGAACAATGATGTCGTCGGGGCGCAAAACGCGATCAGCAACACCATCGTGGGCATCGTCACCAACCTGGTGCAGGCGAGCGCTGTGCTGCTTGTGATGCTCAGCCTGGAATGGAGACTTACCGTGGTCAGCGTGCTGATCCTCCCGTTTTTCGTCCTGGTGGCCCGGCGGATGGGGACCAGGCTGCGCGAGATCGCCCGGCAGGCGATGGAAGCCAACGCTCAAATGAATGCCATGATGAACGAGACCCTCAACCTGGGCGGGGCGCTGCTGGTCAAGCTGTTTGGCCGTAGCTCCCTGGAGGTCGAGCGATTCCAGGGCCGGGCAGCCAGCGTGCGCGATATTGGAATTCAACGGGCAGTAGTGGGTACATCGTTCTTTGTCATTATTGGGCTGGTCAGCGCGACCGGCACAGCGCTGGTGTATAGCATCGGTGGTTATATGGTGATCGAAAACATATTCACCGTGGGCACGATCGTGGCCTTCGGTGCTTACCTGACCTCACTGTACAGTGCCTTGCAAGGCCTGGCAAACGCGCCGGTAGAGTTTGCCACCTCGGTGGTCAGCTTCGAGCGCGTCTTCGAAGTGATCGATCTGCCAGCCGAAATCGAAGATCACCCCGGGTCGATTGTCCTCAAGGATACACACGGCGAGCTGGTTTTCGATGACGTCACCTTTGTGTACGATCCTAAGGATGTACCTTTACTGAGCCAGGTCCAGCGCTTTGGGCAGATGCACAATGTGACCGCCGCGCTATCGGGCGGCAAGGCGGAGACCAAGCCAGACGACGGTGGGCATAACGGACACCTCGCCGGTGAGGCGAGCACTCCTAGCGAAGAAGGGGCTGAGAAAAGCGAGGAGAGCGGCGTAGGGCGCAGCCAGGCGCGCATCAATGCACTGGATAGGATCTCATTCCGGGTTGCACCCGGGCAGCTGGTGGCTCTGGTTGGGCCCAGCGGGGCAGGAAAGACCACCCTGACCTACCTGATCCCGAGGTTGTACGACCCAACCCAGGGACGGATCCTCCTGGACGGGCATGATGTGCGTGATGTTACTATCGATTCGCTCAGCGAGCAGATCGGGATGGTCACGCAGGAGACACACCTATTCCACGATACCATCCGTACCAACCTGGTATACGCCCGGCTGAACGCCACCCAAACTGAGCTTGAAGCAGCTTGCCGGGCAGCCAACATCCACGAATTCATCGCAGAGCTACCGGATCAGTACGACACCGTGGTTGGCGAGCGTGGTTATCGTTTGAGCGGCGGCGAGAAGCAGCGCATCGCTCTGGCGCGGGTGATCTTGAAAGACCCGCGCATCCTGGTATTGGACGAAGCCACCAGTCACCTGGACAGCGAATCCGAGGCGTTGATCCAGGAGGCGTTAAAACGGGTGATGGCAGGTCGGACCAGCATCGTGATCGCCCACCGCTTGAGCACCATCCTGGCGGCGGATTTGATCCTGGTGTTAGACCGCGGCCGCATTGTCGAGCAAGGGACCCACTCCGAGCTTATCGAACTGAGCGGTCTTTATGCCAGCCTGTATGAAACCCAATTTAACCGCCAGGAGATCGCCCTCTGAATCTTAATGTTATGTCCATCCTGATCTATGGTAAATCATCTACTACTCAACCGTATCCTTACAATTTTATTTCTAATTAGCATTCCGATCCTCTCATCGGTCGGCCCAACGCAAGAAGCCGCCAAACGACCTGCAACGCTCCAACCGGCCGAAACACGGCCATTCCGGCTGCCCTTTCTTGACCCGCCAGGCCCGAGCACCTGGCTCCTGGGACAGGCGTATGGCAACACCACCGGGGCATATCGCCAGCGGCGGATCATCTACGAGGCGGGGCAGGGCGTGCATTTTGGCGTCGACCTATCGGCGCGCTGTGGCACCTCAATCGTCGCAATCGGCGACGGGGTGGTGACCAAGGTGGATGCATTAGCGCACGGTTCCGCGCCGCATAATCTGATGATCGATCATGCCAACGGATATGCCTCTTTCTATGGTCACCTGCTGGAGCGCCCGGCATTGGAAGCTGGGCAAGCGGTTCAGGGGGGTGAAATCGTGGCTAAAGTTGGCGACCCGGACGGTAACTGCGCTTCCCGACCCCACCTGCACCTGGAAATCCGTAACGCCGGTGTGTACAACCAGGCATTTAACCCCATGCTGCTGATTGAGGCGGATTGGGACAGCCTGGCGCTGGTGGGGCCTTTCGGCGCCGGTTTCGCCCGCGATCTGAGCGATCCGCGCCGCTGGCAGGGCTTGTACGATCAACCCGAGGTGCATTTCTGGGGGCCGATCTTGAACGATTACCCCAACCCGTGGCCAATTGATTGGAATCCATGAAATGAAAGCCACGAGCATAACTGTCTTTTGTTTCATATTAGCACTGGCTATTACTGGATGCAGCGCGATGGCGCCAAGCCTGCCGGATTTGGCGGCCTTACCGGCGACCGTCGAGCCAGGCGTTACACCGGCCGGAGCAAACCCGACAAGCTTGCCCGATTTGGCCGCGCCGGAATTCGCCAGTACGATCCAGCCATCTGTTCAACCTGAGCCTACCGCTGCCGCGCCGACGCCCAACCCGGTTCCGGTGCTGCGCCCGTTAACCGCTGGCGGCTGCTGCGCCCAGCCTTTCTGGTCTCCAGACAGCCAGCAGGTGTTGTTTATCGACCGGCCCTCGCCGGATGCCCCAACCGGCTTGTGGGGTGTGGATCTGCAAGGCGGCGTTCCACAATTTGTCAGCGACCGCCTGGGGATTTACTCCACCGACATGCAGTTAAGGGCGTTTCCCGAAGCCGGGCAGACCGTGGTTGAGCGCCTTTCCGACGGGCAGCGCTGGATCATCCCCAGTGGTGGAAGGGCCATCAGCTTCTCGAACAATGGGCAGCTGGTAGCCTGGATCGCCGGGCAGGCCGGCTCGACCTCGAACGCTGCCCCACGGCAGATTTGGGTCAGCCAGGTGGATGGCACCCAGACCCGTCAGGTATATGAGGCCGCCGGGGGTAGCCTTACCGGCTGGCTGCCGGATGGGCGGTTAATGATCAGCCAGCGATTGCCGGCGCCCGAAACCGGACAGGCGCTCATGGCGCTGACGCTGCCTGCAGATAGCAATACACCACCCATTCTGGCCGAGCTGGCACGCGGAGAGCGAATCCGCGGCACGTCCATTTCACCCGATGGCAGGTGGCTGGCCTACCTGGTTACGTTGTCCGCCGACCCGGAGCAGAATGGCATCTGGCTGGTGAACACCCAGAGCGGTGAAAAACGGCGGCTGGAGTTTTTCGGCGCATATCGCTGGCGGGATGGCAGCCGGCTGCTGGTCATACCATTGGATCTGGGCCAAACGGTCCACCGCCTGTGGCAGGTGGATGCAGAAAGCGACGAAGCGACAGCTTTGACGGACCCCGCCATCACCCCATTCAAGATTGCCAACGGCGATTGGAGCGTATCGCCGGATGGGCGGCATGTGGCTTTCGTTTCCGCAACGGATACCAATATCTGGCTGCTGACCCTGCCCGGGAGTTAGAGCATCTGCGATGTTAGCACTGGTTGGTAGTGGTGAATATTTACCTACGATGGAGCCGGTCGATCGCCAGCTGATCGCTCGGCTCGATGCCGCCCCGAGCGTGGTATGCCTGCCCACCGCCGCCGGGCAGGAAGTCGATCGAGACCAGCGAGAAGTGATGGGTAGTGGAGGCGTTACCGTCTGGAACCATCACGAACGCGCTCGTTATACTGCCGGCCAGTTTGTCCTCTGGCCGAATAATTAAATGCAAAGCGGGCGAATGGATCGCCCGCTTTTTCACGATCAAAATGAACGGCTAAGGCTTACCCTTACCGCCTCTGTTGCCCTTGTTCGCATTCTTAGTCTTGCCATAGGCGTTACCGTTGCCGCCTGCGTTTCCATTGCCCTGACCCTGGTTAAGGCCAAAAGCATTGCCATTACTGCCGGCATTGCCATTACCGAGACCGGGCTTTGGGTCTTGCGGGGGCTTGGTAAGGCCGTATTCTTTGAGAATATTACCCCAACCCAGAGTGTCGCGGAGGGCAAATACATCGGCTGCATCAACACCGGCTGCTGCTGCAATCCGATAACCCAAATCGATCTCGCCAAAGCCGAAACCACCCTCACAGAACAAGGTCATGATCTCGGTGTATTTGGTTTCAAAATCGCCCTCGCCGAGAAACTCGATATATTTGTAAGCCATTTTCTCGCCGGCTGGATGGGGGTTCGCCGGATCGCACGGGCAATAGGCGCTATCCTTGACCTCTCCGGAACCATCGAGGTCATCACCATCATCGAGGTCGTCACCATCGTCCAGGGGGTCGTCATCCAAGGTATCATCCCCTTCGTCATCCGGAGTTTGGAGTGGATCGTCCACCGCGGGTATGTCCTCCGTTTGCAAATCACCGGTATTAACTGCGTCTTGCAGGAAGGCTACAGCCGCATCCAGCCCTTCATCGAATGTGTAGAGTGGGTTTCCGGGCTCAGCCTGGTTGGCGGCATAAACCAGAACGCCTCCGAAAGCTAGGCTGAGAACAAGGGAAATGGTTAGGGCTAGAACTAATTTTCGCATTTTTCACCTCCTTTTGCGAAATGACTCGATTGTTTCTGGCATTAAATCTATCCATATTTTACAACAAATTTACAATTTTTATCCGAAAAAATTCCCACAACACTATAGGATATAAGTACCACTACGTATAGGCCGGGGGGAATACCGTAATAATGTCACCGTAATTGGGCTGATCTCAATCAGGCTAACAACGCCGTCCAATCAATTTCAAAGATAGTCCTTGACAGACCATGCTCGTCATCCACTTCGTGGAAGGTCAGGTTACGGAATACCTGGTATGCCAGCTGGCGGGTTGGCTCCAGCGGTATGATCTGGTCCTGCCGGCCATGGTAGATGATGGTGGGGACATTTACCGGGGTGGGAACGGAACTGGCAAACTGTGGCAAGATCAACGCGGGGGCTAACAAGACCAGCTTGCGCACCTGGTCGGGGCGCTGGCAGGTGAACAGTGCGGCCATCAACCCACCAAAGCTCGAGCCTACGATCGTCCACACCTCCCGATCCCCCAAAATCGGCTTAAGCGTTCTCATGCGCTCTTCCAGTGAGCCGCTAAAATCGGGTGTGAGCATGTCCGGGAACAGGCTGCGTAACAGAGTAGCTTTGGTGCCCTGGCTGGTGCCTTCTAGGCCATGCAGAAAAATCAAATGGGCAGGATCAAAATAATCGGGCATTTAAATCCATGGCAAAACAGGCCGGCTACCCTTGGGTGCGACTATGCTTCATCACAAATCATAGCAAGCTGTTCCACTCAGGCAGCCTGTTCACCCGCGGTGATTAGCGGGATTCAGACACTGCGAGTATAATCCACTCCGCTTGATTTGGGTCATTTGATGAGCCAGCTCCTCACGCTTGTCATCGTATTTCTGGCGATTTTCACCCAAAGCCTGACCGGCTTTGGGTCCGGGCTGGTTTCGATGGCCTTTTTACCGGATATCCTGGGGGTGCGGACGGCGGTGCCGCTGGTCGTCCTGGTGACCAGCACAGTGGAGGCGTTCCTGCTGGTGCGCTATCGCAGCGCGTTTAATTTCAAGGCGGTATGGCTGCTCACCCTTGCGTCCATTATTGGCATCCCGATTGGAGTATGGGCGCTGCGCGGCCTCAATGAAGAGCTCTTGCTGACCGTGCTTGGCGCAATTATGGCCGGCTATGCCCTATACGCGTTGTTGAATTTCAAATTGCCGGAGTTGAAGCACCCGGCCTGGGCGATTCTATTCGGTTTTTGCGCCGGCTTGCTCAGCGGCGCATACAGTGTAGGCGGGCCGCCAGCGATCATATATGGCAGCTGCCGCCGTTGGAACCCGCAAGAGTTCAAGAGCAACCTGCAAGGTTTCTTCCTGGTCAACGATACGCTCGCCATACTCGGTCATGGAATCAGCGGCAATCTGACGACGGTGGTGTGGCGCACATATATTCTTGTCCTGCCAGCCATTGCGCTGGGTATCCTGGTGGGGACCGGTCTGGATCGCTACATTAACCCACGCATCTTTCGTAAAATGGTGTTGATTCTGCTGGTGGTGATGGGGGTACGGATGATGCTCTTCTGATGCGTTCTTTTATTTCCTGCCAGGCATCTGGCCGTCCTGCGACGTCGGCTGGATGCGCCGCTTTTCCAGGAGGCGACGGATACGGGCATGGCGCTCGCGGGTCAGCGGGTAATACCACGCCACGGCAATCGAGCTGATCAGCAAGACTGAGCCCACGGGGCCGGTGAGCCAGCGGATCGCTGAAAGCGTGACCGGCGACTGGCTGACCTGTGTCACTCCTTCAGGGGGAGCCTGATAACCAAACCAGTTTAAGACCTGGAGGGCAAAGAAGATCGCCACCGCCCCGGTCACCTTGCGGATGAAATTCTTTACACCGTAGTAGATGCCTTCCTGCCGGCGGCGCGTGCGCAGCTCATCCCATTCGATCACATCTGGAAAAATAGCATCCGGCAAGACATGCGCCGTGGATACGCTCAAGCCTGCCAGGACAGACAGGAACAGCACCAGGCTCACCTGACCCGGCTGCACCATGAAAAGCAACATTTGAACCACCGCCCAAAAGCACATGCCGATAATATAAGCATCGCGTTTGCTGGTTCGATGGGCCAGCCACATCCAAAACGGCAAGGCCGCAACAGCAGTGATCAGCAGCAGCCCCAAGACCGCCGACTCCAAGGGCAGATTGATCCCGGCAAGGTTCACCGAAGCCAGCAAATCACCCCCGGCAATCCAATAGGTCAGGTAAAAAGGTAACATCAGAGCGACCAGGTCGAAGGTGATCCAGTTTAACATATAGATCGCCGTGGCAAAACGGAAAGGGATGTTGCTCCTGGCGGTCTCCAGCACTTTACGCAATGGCGCTGCACTCAGTAAGGAAGCATCGGTGGCATAACGCTCGCGAACGACCAAAAAGATGAGCAGGAACGGCACGGCGGCCAGGCCGCCGAAAAGCGCTGCAACAACCAGATAGCCCTGTTGCTGGGTATAGCCTGCCTTCAAGGCTGCATCGACGATCATCGGCGCCGCCACTGCCGTCGTCAAGGAGGCCATCAGGTTGAAGAACATCCGATAGCCGGTTAGCGTTGTACGCTCATCATAATCGGGTGTGATTTCCGGGGTGAGGGCGAAGAAGGGAACAACCAGCAGGGTCTGGAAGGTATCACTGATCATATATGCCAGCGAGACTGTGACCATCAAAGCCACGTGGCTTTCCCAGGGTGGCGCCCACCACAATAAAAGAAAACCCAGGGCATAAGGAATGGAGAAAAACAGCAAAAATGGCCTGCGCCGCCCCCAACGCGTGTGCGCCCGGTCACTGAGCATACCCACCAGTGGGTCATTGATCGCATCCCAGAGTACTCCGATCAAGACCGCGAAGGAAGCCAGCCCGGGATTCAAGCCGACTACATCAGTCAAGAAGATGGCATAGAAGATCTGGCGCAGGGTGCCAAAGCTGGCCATACCCCAATCGCCTGAACCATACACCAGCTTGGTGAGCATCGACAACCGGGGAACGGGAGGGATAGCGAGAGATTCGGCTTTCGAAGCGGCAGTGCTCATGATCTACCTCACCTTTGCGACTTTATGTAGTGATCGATATCCAGCGTGCAGCGAGCCTTTCCACCCGTCAGCCTATATTGCCTGCCGAAGAGGTTATTGTGCGCGCATCATCTGATCGAGCAGATCCAACACCAGCTCGTGGACATCACCCCGGTTGGGAAGGGTGCCAATCATGCCATACATTGGCGCAGAGCGACCGGAGCCGACATTCGGACCTCCCAGCATCCCCCCGGCGCGCTCCATCAAGCGACTGATCACAGGGTCGGGCAGGGCCTTCACCGCAGCGTTCGCCATACGCAGCAAGGCAGCATCACGCGCTTTGCGCAGGCTAGGCCGGCGCGCCTGAGCCGCTGCCTGCGCCAGATCCTTCAGGAATTCATCCGCTACGGCAGTATGGGCATAATTGATTGTCAGGTGCAGGCTGGGTGGAAACTGCTGGCGATCGATATGCCAGCCGCGTTCGGCCAGCTCATCTGCGACCTCGTAAATGTTTAGCCGGTCGGAGGCAATTGCCATGACGCTCATCTCTGGATTACTTAACACCTTAAGCTCGGGAATCGCCTCGATCCCCTGGCGAATCTGGAGGGTGGTCTTCATCACCGAATCTGTAATGCGCATATAGCCGTCCTCACCAATGTAATTCAGGATAGCCCAGGCAGCAGCGATCGCTCCCCCCGGACGGGTGCCGCTCATACCCGGAGAGGCGTATATGCCGCCAGCCCAATCAACCGTCGCGAAGAACTGGCAGCGCCGCAACTCAGGCTCACGGTATAAAATCACCGAGGCGCCTTTGGCAGCATAAGCATACTTGTGTAAATCGGCGGAGATCGAGGTCACCCCGGGTACCCGGAAATCGAAGCCGGGCACAGGATAGCCCAGCCGGCGCACGAAGGGCAGGACAAAACCACCCACACAGGCATCGGTGTGAAACAGGATGCCTACAGATTGCGCCGCAGCCGCCAGAGGCTCGATTGGATCGACTACGCCGTGAGGATAGGCGGGCGCCGAGCCGACCATCAGGATTGTCCGGCTGGTGATCGCCTGACGCATCGCCTCCAAATCGGCGCGCAAGTCCGGCCCAACCGGGATTTTTACAGCCTTGACCCCGAAGTAATGCGCGGCTTTATCGAAAGCCGGGTGGGCGCTGGCAGGCAGCACCATCTCCGGCTCGGTCACGTGCGGCCGGTGTAGCCGGCCCCATTCACGCGCCGCCAATACCGCCATCAGGATGCTGTCGGTGCCTCCGGAGGTCATCGCGCCAGTCACCTGCTCATCGCCGCCCAGCAAGCTGGCTGTCATGGCGACGACTTCGGTCTCGAATTTGCGCAGGCTGGGAAAGGCCATCGGGTTCAACCCGTTCTCAGAGAAGAACATGTTGTATGCTTCCTGTAAGATTCCACTGACCTCGTCGTCCA
>MGNS01000089.1:4931-7517 GCA_001795165.1 Chloroflexi bacterium RBG_16_57_11 | reverse complement strand
TCGCCGCCCGCCAGAAGGAACTGGCGGCGGCCAAGGAAGAATAAGAGTTACTTTCTCGCTCCACAATCCTATGCTCCTGCATACCGCAAGGGAGATTGCTGAAGTGCGCCCCAAAAATGGACAATACAGTATATGAATTACAATTGTCCAAGAGGGTAGCGCGAACATGACTAAGCGTCGCAAATTTATCCCTGAGTTCAAGACTCAGGTTGTTCTCGAAGTCATTAGTGGCGTCAAAAGCGCCGCAGAAATCTGTCGTGAACACACCAAAGGACTCAATTAATTCTCATCTTGACGAGCTGATTGCTTGCACCAGGGAGAACTTTTACACGTTTCTTTTGGCTTACACTTCCCTACAATTGGGTGGTGGCGTACTCGATTCCATCAGAGACGATGTTACCGTATCAACCAGCGTAGGCCTAAACATAGAGATCGAGCCTATTTCTATTGTTGAACTCAAGCAGTTCAGGGCGGACTTCCCCGATTTCTTGCTGCAGGTTTTCCACGGAAAAATTGTTCAGGGTTGGAAGGACCTCTTAACGAAGATCTTTTGCCATTATCTGTTTCTTCATTTCTCAGGGCAGCGTCAGTTTATTGAGCTGAAATCCGCTAACGTACGACTTGACTTTGCATCGGCAACAAGCCTGGATGATCAGGTCAAAGCAAGACTTAAACGGGATTTTGAATTTCGAAAATATTCTGAAAGGCAGAAGCTCATTAACAAGATACTCAATCCGAAGTGTCTTTACCCGAATGAGCTAGCTAACATCCACAAACACATTCACATCCGGAATTCATTCCAGCATAATAACGGTATCCTCGACTCATTTGCGCTGCAGGATTTAGGGACAGACAAAATCGAGATCCTGGATCTAAACGGTCAGCAGATCTCAGTATCCAAAGATCAACGTATTACCTTGTCTATACCCGAGTTAAACTCCTTCCGTCGGTCTCTGCTTATGGTGGCACAAAAATGGAGAGCATGAAGAATATCCAAATGGATGTGATCCCTGAACCTGCTCCTGGTACCGCATCCGTACTAATCCTTACACAGCAGGGACCTCATGCGATTATCGAGGGAGCCGGGTTAACGAACTATTTGTGTGGAACTTGCCACAATATAATATGCCGTAGCGTCGAACATGGCCAGATCATCAACCTGGTCTTCAAGTGTCCCAATTGTGGCTCGTTTAACCGAGTTAGAGGTACATGAGCCTGCCATTCATCGGCAAGTTGAATCCAAACATCATGTACCGACGACTGCAATCTATTCGTCTAAATAAATTACCTCGAGATCGAAGCACCACAATCATTATCTTCCCTAAATCGTGAGCATTCGCAGAATAACGCAGTCGTTAGCCACCCCCAATCCTTCAGCATGAACCGAAAAACCCTCTTCAACCGGTATCTCCTGAACCTCACCGAGGTAGCTCGCAGAGGCGACGCGCGTGAGGAGAGCTTCTACACCTCGCTCGAAGATTTGCTAGAGCAGGTGGCGCAGGCTACAGGTCGCGCTCACGTCCATGTGACCACGCTCCCCAAGAGCACGGAAGCGGGCAACCCCGATTTCCGCCTGTGGAACGGGACGGACAGCATTATCGGCTACATCGAAGCCAAGAACCCGGTGCAAGAGAATCTGGATCACATCGAGACCTCGGAACAGCTGCACCGCTACCGCTGGACATTCCCCAACCTGATTTTGACTAACTTCCTTGAATTCCGCCTTTATCGCGACGGCGAATTAGTCGATTCGGTGCTGGCCGCCCGGCCTTACGTACTGAACCAGCTGCGCGCTGCCCCGCCCCTCGAGAATGCTGACAAGTTATGGGACCTGCTCGAGCGCGCCCTGGCAGAATCCAAATAAAACCCTTGGGAAAACGATTTGGAATCTTCGAACGTAGCGGCAGTCGTTGTTTCGGCGGAAAAAGAGACGAACACTCCTGGTTCGATAACGGACTTGCGTTGAAGATGCAGTTATTCAATAAACTCTCCGCCGAACACATAGAAACAACGAGGCAGAACATGGCAGACAATACTCCGGAAGTGATGACGATCGAAGAAACGGCGCAATACCTGCGCGTGCCGCTCTCGTCGCTGTACAAGCTGGCGCAATCCGGGAAAATACCGTGCCAGAAAGTGGGGCGGCATTGGCGGTTCCGCAGGGAGGCGATCGAGAGATGGTTGGAGGAAACCAGGAGTCCGAATACTTCTTCAAAGTCCGAAACGTAGACGAGAGTCAATTGTTGGGAAGCACATATCGCGAATTAGATCACCAAATGGGAAAAACCTTAGAAATTGCGCTTTGGTAAAAAATCGAGTATAAAAAGGTGAGACAATTCAAGCAGCGGACTGAGGGGTTATATGCCTCGGATCTTTGATAACATTTCTCTCCACCTCCTACCAGACCTGAAACAAGCGATTCAGGCAGCTTACCGCGCCGATTTCTGCGTCGGTTACTTCAACTTGCGTGGGTGGAAGGAGATTGGCCAATTCATCGAGCCTTGGTCGGGTAGCGATGATCATTGCGTACGCCTGCTGGTCGGGATGCAGCGACCGCCGCAAGACGAAATCCGCACTTATTACCAG
>MGNS01000089.1:4589-4716 GCA_001795165.1 Chloroflexi bacterium RBG_16_57_11 | reverse complement strand
GGAGGATCCCTTCAATCCGATCATCGGCTATCTGGGAAGCAGCAACCTGACCCTTGCGGGATTATCGGAGCAGGGCGAGCTGAACGTGGATGTACTGGATAGCGACGCCTGTCAGAAGCTCTCGAAA
>MGNS01000089.1:4280-4485 GCA_001795165.1 Chloroflexi bacterium RBG_16_57_11 | reverse complement strand
TCACATCTACATCAAGATGGCCTATCATCTCTCACAGGAAGCGCGCGCCGGTCTGAATGAGTTCCGAATACCGAAAGACTTCGGCAACCAGCTCTTTGAGTTTCAGACCGCGGCAGTTAAGATCGCTGCCCATCACTTGAATAAACGCGGCGGAGTGTTGATCGGCGACGTGGTTGGTTTGGGCAAAACCCTGATGGCAACTGCG
>MGNS01000089.1:1581-4250 GCA_001795165.1 Chloroflexi bacterium RBG_16_57_11 | reverse complement strand
CTAGAGACGCTGATCATCTGCCCAAAGAACCTGGTTAAGATGTGGCAGGGCTACCGGGATCAATACCGCATGCGCGCCCGGGTACTGTCAATGAGCCTTGTGCTGCAGGAATTACCTGCTTTAAAGCGTTACCGGATCCTAATCATTGACGAAAGCCACAACCTGCGCAACCGGGAAGGTAAGCGTTACAAGGCTATCCAGGAGTACATCCAGAAGAATGAGAGCCGCTGCGTTATGCTTTCGGCGACACCCTACAATAAGACCTACCTGGACCTATCCAACCAGTTACGCCTGTTCGTGCTGGAAGACAAAGAGTTGGGCATCCGCCCTGAGCGCCTGTTGCGCGACATCGGCGAGACTGCTTTCATCCGCCAATTCCAGTGCTCAGTGCGCTCACTGGCAGCTTTCGAGAAAAGTGGCTACCCCGACGACTGGCGGGAATTAATGAGGCTGTACATGGTGCGCCGCACGCGCAGCTTCATCATTCAAAACTACGCCCAGACCGATCCGGAAAATAAGCGTAAATACCTGGTCATGGCTGACGAGACCAAGTCGTATTTCCCCAAGCGAGTCCCGAAACGGGTCCCATTCACTATCGACGACTTTGACCCCAACGACCAATATGCCCGCCTGTACGCCCCAGACGTCGTGGAGGCTATTAACGGCCTGAACCTGCCACGCTACGGCCTGGGCAATTATGTAACTTCGCGGCCCAGGCGGCCGCCCACGCCAGCCGAAATCCGCACCTTGCAAGACTTAAGCCGGGCGGGCAAAAGGCTGATGGGCTTCTGCCGTACCAACCTGTTTAAACGGCTAGAGAGCAGCGGGCAGGTGTTTCTGGAGTCCATCGAGCGGCACATCCTGCGCAACTACATTTTCCTCCACGCACTGAGCAATGACCTGCCGCTGCCAATCGGCACACAGGAAGCTGCCTTGTTGGATACCCGCCTGAACGACGAGGACACGGAGCGCCCCGACTTTATAGACGACCTTTCCGAGGGCGAAGACGAGCCGCTGGATGAAATGATCCGCGAAGGGATTGAAGCGCATAGGGCGGGTAGCCTGCGAACTGAAGACGACTTTCAGCAACGCGCCGCAGAGATTTACCAACTGTATACCAACGCTTACCGATCGCGCTTCAAATGGCTGAGCGCCGGGCTGTTCAGCGCTCAACTGGAGAAGGATTTACTCAAGGACGCCCTGAACCTGATCCAGGTGCTGGCAAAGTGCGGCGACTGGGATTGGAAGCGCGACGAAAAATTCCAGGCATTGCTGAAGCTGATCTCCCAACCGCATGCCAATGAAAAGATCGTTGTGTTCACCCAATTCGCCGATACGGTGGGCTACCTTGAGGACTGCTTACGGAATTCTGGAATTGAGCGAATGGCCGGGGCGACCGGAGGCTCACCCGACCCTACCAGCCTGGCCTGGCACTTTAGCCCGGAGAGCAATGGCGTGCGCGGCCAGATTCGCCCGGAAACCGAATTGCGCGTACTGGTTGCTACCGACGTGCTCAGCGAAGGCCAGAACCTGCAAGACGGCTCTATTGTGGTCAATTACGACCTTCCCTGGGCAATCGTACGGTTGATCCAACGCGCCGGGCGCGTGGATCGCATCGGGCAGAAAGCCGAGAACATCTTGTGTTATTCCTTCCTGCCAGCGGATGGTGTGGAGCGCATCCTGCGCCTGCGCGCTCGCGTCCGCCAACGCCTGAAGGAAAACGCCGAGGTGGTCGGTACGGATGAGGCCTTCTTTGACGACGATCAAAACGACCAGGCAGTCGTCGATCTATACAACGAGAAGGCAGGCATCCTGGATGGAGAAGAGGACACGGAAGTCGACCTGGCTTCCTACGCCTACCAGATCTGGAAGAATGCGCTCACGCAAGACCCCTCCTTGCAGCGCGCCATTCCTGAACTGCCTAACGTGGCTTATGCGACAAAATTTCATCAAGCTCACCAGGACGCGCCAGACGGCGTGCTGGTGTACGTACGCACCGGCGAGGAGAACGATGCGCTGGTCTGGGTGAATGCCCAGGGCGAGAATGTAACCGAATCACAGTTTGAAATCCTGCGGGCGGCTGAATGCGCTCAGGATACCCCAGCGCTGCCCAGGCAAGAACAGCACCATGAACTGGTCAAGCGCGGGGTAGAAATCATCGTAAGCGAAGAGAAGATCGCCGGCGGGCAGCTCGGGCGACCCTCTGGGGCGCGCTTCCGCACTTACGAGCGGCTCAAACGCTTTGCCGAGCACAACCAGGGCAGCTTGTGGGTGACACAGGAATTGCTTAAAGCCATTGACGAAATCTACCGCTATCCACT
Source organism: Chloroflexi bacterium RBG_16_57_11 (assembly GCA_001795165.1). Lineage (GTDB taxonomy): Bacteria > Chloroflexota > Anaerolineae > Anaerolineales > UBA4823 > RBG-16-57-11. The sequence continues at coordinate 1,929 of MGNS01000089.1, read as the reverse complement.
GCGCGAGGGAGCCAAGGACATCCTGAACCGGCAGTTACGCAGCGGGATCGAAGACCAGCAATTAGCCGAGCTTGTGGTGACGCTGCGCGCCGAGGATCGCCTGTGCATTGTGGAAGATGAGACAGAGGAACGGGAGCCACGCATTATCTGCTCGCTTGGGTTAGTCGATTTGTCGCGGGAGGGTTGACATGGCCTTCGATTTCGGACGCGCCCGGAAATACCTGCAATCCTTCAACCTGAGCAAATTATTTATCGAAGAGATGGGCTGGGATCTCCCGGCTGCGAACCTGGTAATCACGCTGAACGATGCCCCGCTCCAGCTCACTTCCATCGCCCAAAAGCGCGGCC
>MGNS01000089.1:1096-1187 GCA_001795165.1 Chloroflexi bacterium RBG_16_57_11 | reverse complement strand
TCCCAGAAGAGGGCATGCAGCGCTGGTACGTCTCGGTGACGCTCAACCGCCTGATGTTCGTCTACTTCATCCAGAAGAAAGGATTCCTGAA
>MGNS01000089.1:699-836 GCA_001795165.1 Chloroflexi bacterium RBG_16_57_11 | reverse complement strand
TCGACCAGTACCGCTGGCACCTGGACGAACGCCCGCTGCGGGCAGACAATGAGATCAACCCGGATGTGCTGGGTTACATCTTCGAGAAATACATCAACCAGAAGCAAATGGGGGCCTATTACACCAAAGAGGATATC
>MGNS01000089.1:373-655 GCA_001795165.1 Chloroflexi bacterium RBG_16_57_11 | reverse complement strand
CCATGCGCGCCGCCTGCACAAAGAAGTCTTCGAAGGGGAAGACTCGATCTGGGCGCTGCTGCCGGCCGATCCCGACCGCTATATCTATCCGGCAGCGCGGCATGGCGTAGACCTGCCCCTGCCAGCGGAGATCGCCGCTGGATTGGAGGACGTCAGCCAGCGGACGGAGTGGAATAAGCCCGCCCCGCCGGAGTACGCCCTGCCAACCGAAATCTGGCGCGAGGTGGCCTCACGACGCCAACGGTATGAGGAAGTGCGCGGCAAACTGGCGAACGGAGAAAT
>MGNS01000089.1:0-270 GCA_001795165.1 Chloroflexi bacterium RBG_16_57_11 | reverse complement strand
TCCGGGTGCTGGATCCTACAGTAGGATCGGGGGCGTTCCTGTTCGCGGCGCTCAATATCCTGGAGCCGCTCTACGAGGCGTTGTTCGGACGCATGCAAGCCTTCCTGGATGAATTGGACCGCTCGGGCGAGAAGCACCGCCCGGAAAAGATGCAGAATTTCCGCAAGATCCTGGATCAAATGGCGCAGCACCCCAACCCGCGCTATTTCATCCTGAAGTCGATCATGATCTATAACCTGTTCGGGGTGGACATCATGGAAGAGGCGGTGG
>MGNS01000088.1 GCA_001795165.1 Chloroflexi bacterium RBG_16_57_11 | reverse complement strand
GGCAGTTTTCAGTAAGAAGCTGTGAATACCTTCTGGCTGGCGCTGGAGAACCTCCTCAACCAAATAATCCAGCACAAACCGGTGGCTGCCGGTGAAGGCCTGGATAAAACTGGCGGCGTCTGACCGCCCCTGCATTGAAAGCGCGGCCAGCTGGAGGCCGGCAATCCAGCCTTCGGTGCGAGTTTCCAGGGCGGCGATGTCTTCTGCCGAGAGATTCAGCCCCATTACCCGGTTGAGAAATTCAGCGGCCTCGGCGGGGGAAAAACGCAAGTCGGCAGCACGCAGTTCTGTCAATTGGCCCCGGGCGCGTAGCCGAGCCATGGGGAGATGGGGATCCTCGCGAGTGGCAATGACCAGGTGCATCCGTGGAGGCTGGTGTTCGACGAGGAAAGTCAAGGCCTGATCTACTGGTTTGGAATCAACCACATGGTAATCATCCAACACCAGGATGAAGTTGTCCGAAATGGTGGTGATTTCATTGAGCAGGGTTGTCAGAAGCGATTCAATGGATGGCAGCTGAGGAGATTGGAGGGCAGCCAAAACTCCTGCACCAATCTCCGGCGCAAGTGTCTGCAAAGCAGCCACGAGGTAAGTCAGAAAGCGTGTGGGGTCGTTATCCCCTTCGTCCAGCGACAGCCAGGCGACGCGAACCTTTGGTTCGAGTCTCTCGCAACCGGCGACCCATTCGCTGACCAACGTGGTTTTGCCAAACCCGGCAGAGGCTGAGATGAGGGCCAGTTTACGGCCTGCCGCCAGGCCCCCGTTCAGCCGCTCCACCAGGCGCGGACGAGGGACGAGTTCGGGTCGAGTGGGGGGAATAAAAAGTTTGGTGGTGAGAAGTTGTTCCACAATTAGCCTTGATTCTTGTAGTGATAGAAAAAAGAACCAACGCAAAGTTAGTCCTTATCTAATTTTCACTGGAGAGGACTGATTACCCTCCTTGAACTTAGATATGATGAAAGAATTGGGTTGAGACATGAAACGAAATTGATATCAGAAGTATTATAGCATTTAGAAAGTTAGATAACCCAAGAAGATTCGAACTCTATGTCTTCATTCAATCACAAATCGAGCTCAATTCTTGAAATTTTTCCCGGTTTTCAAAGCGAATTAACGATAAAAACCGCTCCACATCATCGGTAGAACGGTTTTTTAAAAATTGTGCCCCCAGAGAGATTCGAACTCTCGTTTTAGCCTTGAAAGGGCTGCGTCCTGGTCCCCTAGACGATGGGGGCAAGCGACGGGATTTTACCACCGCAACTAAGGCAGGTCAAGCTACTTTGGAACAATTGTCACTTTACGCCGGGGCTCCTCGCCGATGCTTTCTGTGAGCACATTTGGGTGGTCACGCAGCTCGATATGGACCAGACGGCGCTCGTTTGCCGGCATAGGTTCCAATACCTGGCGTCGACCGGTGCGCACGGCTTGCTCCGCCATGCGGCGTGCTAGCTGGCGAATTTGTTGGGCGCGTCGGGCGCGATAACCCTCTACATCCACCACCAGCGGGACGGATTTACCAATTTCCTTGCTCAGGATCAGCCCGGCGATGTATTGTAACGCATTGAGCGTCTCCGCCTTTGGACCGATCAAGATGCTCAGATCATCGCCGCGCACATCCACCTGTACTGGCGCCCGGTCTCTATCATCCTCCGCTTCGCCGCGGCGTACAGAAACGCGGGCGCGCACATTCATCCGGTCCAGCAATTCTTCCACCGTCTCGCGCGCCACGTGCAAGGTTAATTCTTCCTCCTTGCTCATCTCGGCTGGCGCTCCCACCGTCGGCTTTTCCGTAAAATCGGGCGCCACGGGGGCCGGTTCTCCAGCCTTTGAAGGTTTTTCAGTTGGTGCGCTGGCTGGAACAAGCACTTCGGGCACGGATGGGGTGGACTCCGAAGTCGATCCGGCAGCCGTCGCCTGAAAGGCGGGCTTAATCGTCAGGCGCACGCGAGCCTGGCGAAAACCAATACCGAACAGGCCTTTACTTCCGCTGTCTAATACTTCGACATCGACGACATCTTCTGTCAGGCCCAGGTCAGCCAATCCTTTGGCGATCGCTTCTTCAACGCTGGGCGCAATTACTTCCAGGCTTGTGCGATTATCGCTCATCGAAGCCTCGCTGTTCATCATCCTTTACCTTTTGATTGGCTGGTTCCACCTTTTGATTGGCTTGTGCCGCCTTTAGATTGGCTTGTGCCACCTTTTGATTGGCTGGTTCCGCCTCGCCTTAACACCGCCGGCATCAGGTTGTTCCAATTCAGCTTGCCCATCAACGCATACTGCCCGATCGTAACCAGGTTGCTGGCGACAAAGTAAAGCGCCAGGCCGGAAGCGAAAGTCAACGCCAGATAACCCATAAACAGAGGCATGTAAAGGTTCATGGCCTGGGTCATCTGCGCGCCTTGCTCGCCTGGCTGAGAAACCGGCGTCATTAGCTTGGACTGCATATAGGTAGTGATCAATACCAGTATCGCCAGGACCGGGATGCCAAAACTCAATCCGAACAAATACAGTCGCTCCGGTTGACCCAGGTTCATCCATAAGAAATTCTGATCGACAGGGAGCAGCTTTGATACATTCGTAATGGAATAGAGATTATTGTAAAGCTTTTCCATCGGGATCGGCGCCGACGCCAGGGCGCGCATGATGGATTGATATAGCCCAATAATAATCGGAAATTGGATCAGGGTCGGCAAGCACGAGCTAAATGGGTTAATACCCATCTCCTGGTACAGCTTCATTTGCTCTTGCTGCAACTGCTGTTTGTTATCCTTGTGCTTCTTTTGCAGGGCCTGCCATTCCTTGGATTGCTGAAATTCCTGCATCTTTGAGGTGCTCTTCAATTGCTGGACGGTCAATGGATGCGTGATCAAGCGGACCACAATGGTGAACACGATGATGGCCAGGCCGAAGTTACCCAGGATGCCGTAAATCCATAACAGCGAATTCAGCATCGGGTGCATAATCAACGTATTCCAAACAATACTTATGATTTCCATACCCAAACTTCTCCAGATCGATTAGCCAAATGCAACTACTTTTTCTGCGGGATGAAAGTCCATTGCGTGAGCCCATCCGAATTTACTGCCATCAGGAGCGTATTCTCCAGGCCGGTAGGCGCAATCAAAATCTTGTCTTCCACCGCCACCAAATCCGCCAGGATTTCTCCGCCAATCTGTATTGGCGAAGCAACCGCTGGCCCACCATCTGCTAAGTTTACAATATAGAGGAGACCAGCCTTCGAGCCGAAGTATAGCCGATCTCCTAAGATAACCGGCGCGCCGAGGATGGCGCGATTAACCCCTGTATCCACCTGCCGGCTCCACAGGGTTTTTCCATCCTCTGCGTTAAAGGCATAGATAAAACCTTCGGTATCGCCAAAATAGAGCACATCCTCGTTCAACAAGGGCGTGGCCCATACCCAGCCCAGGGTGGGCTGTGACCAGAGGATCTGGCCATTGCTGGAATCTACGGCCACCAACCGGGAGCCTTTGTCAGGATTTTCGGTCCTGGAGCCAAATGCACCCACATAGAGCACGCCATTGGTGCTCAGTGCTGGCTGCGCCACAAGCTGCCCACCCAGGTCTTCGGTTGCCCATATCTGCTCGCCGCTCTGCGGATCGAGGGCGTAGATGTGATGATCCATCGAGGCCACGTAAAGAGTTTTTCCATCGGTTGCCGGAGGGCCCCAGATGGCATGCCCGGTGGTGAATCGCCAGCGCTCGGTGCCATCTAATCCGATGGCATACAGGTTTCCATCGGCTGATCCGACGTAGACCAGATCACCCATGACCAGCGCCTTGGCGATATAACGATCTTCGGCCTCAGAAAAAGACCAGCTGGTCTGTGCACCCTCTGCCGGGATGCTATAAAAAACATGATTATAGCTCCCCACAAGCACCTGCGGTTGTCCTTCTTCACTCACAGCAACCGGGGCATAGTATTGAATTTTATTATCAGGTTCAGCCGGAAAGCGCCACTGTTCGACGCCATCCTCCACGTTAAGTTGATAGATCTGGGTGGCATACGACAGGTAGACCGTGTCGCCTTCAACAGCCACACCAGGCCAGCTTTCTGACACTGCTCCAGTGCAGGCTGCCAGAAATACAGACAGGAATGCAAATGCTATAAGGATCGTAACACGTGATTTTTTCATAAGCTCTCAGGGTACCGGGTCAAAGCCTCCCCGGTTGAACGGATTGCAACGGATAACTCGCCAGGCTGCCATTAATCCGCCTTTGAGTACACCGTATTTATAGATGGCCTGATAACCATAGTGTGAACAGGAGGGATAGAAGCGGCAGGTGTCTGCGGGCATGAGACGCGAAAAGGTTGCCTGATACAACCGTATCAATGCGAGCAGTAAATAGCGAGGCATATTCTGGATGTGAAGAGGCAGGTCGCGCAGGCGCGGCTCTGTAACGAACTCTTCATCCGGGCTGTTGGTTTTTGAAGTCATACGTTTCTTGTAAGAGTTTGGCTCGGCCCAACAAATCCGCCAAAGCAGCCTCGACTTGCTGAAAAGTAGCCTGTGCTATCGCACGCCGGGCAATCAGCACGACATCCCAGCCGGGTTTTACGATCGGGAATACCTGCTGAATCGCATGGCGCAGGAGGCGCTTGGCATGGTTTCGCTGCACCGCATTTCCTACCGAACGACCGGCTGCTACACCAAATCGGGTGTTTTCGGCCTGGTTGGGAAGGGCAATCAACACAATCAGCGGGTGGGCGTGAGACTTTCCATACCGCCGCACCCGCTTGAAATTGGTGGATCTGGTAAGACGGAACCTGCGGTTCACCCATCCGCCCCGGGCTGCTTCTCATTGGCTTCTAAGCGCAATACAAATCTTATCCACCGTGAGGCCTCAGCGTATCTTTGGCGTCCTAGCTATTCCAGTTAACCTTCTTTACATGCTGATTCATTTCCACCGTCAGGCGATGGCGACCCTTGGCGCGGCGGGCTTTCAGCACCTTTCGCCCATCGGCCGTTGACATACGCGAACGAAAGCCGTGGACGCGCAGACGGCGGCGGATTTTCGGTTGATAAGTACGCTTGGTCATCTTTCTTACTACCTCACAAAGATTAGTTTAAGGCAACTCCACCCCAAAATAATGGCGGTCTATGCCTGCAAAGCATTGGATACAGACGAAGAATGATTATACCTTAAGGTGCACAATCTAGCAAAGGTGCAACGCAATATACTTCATGGCTTTCTCAAGAACGGGATTTGACCATCGTGAGCAAAGAAAAGGCAGCATCAATATGCCCTTCGAAATAACGGCGGGCCTGAGCAGCGTTCA
>MGNS01000087.1:14220-14712 GCA_001795165.1 Chloroflexi bacterium RBG_16_57_11 | reverse complement strand
TTGCAGGCACACTGCAGAACTGCTTCAACGTTGGTCCAGTGACAGGGGTCGGTGCGCGCAGGGGTGGCGTGGTTGGGTGGAATGATGGCGGAACGCAGTCGAACAACGGATGGTACGCTGGTGCCGCAGGCAACATGACGTGGGCAATCGGCAATCCGAGCGGAAATGTCAGTCACGAAACGGCAACGGTGTCGTCGTTCTATCGGCGCGACTTTGATTACATCGCTGGCACACAGGATGGAATGCACCGAGCGTCGAATGGGAGCGACTGTTGGACGAGTCCGCCGTGGTATTGGTGGAGCAACACTTTTCCGCAATTCTATCCCGAACCCCCAGCGACGAGCAGTTCCATTTCTTCTTCCACGACTCTCTCCTCAACCACGACCACGACTTCTTTCTGGACTTCGTTTTCCTCGGTGAACTGCACTGCGATCCGTTCCTCGTCGTTGGTGTTCTCCACCGATCGTACCTCCACTGGCGACAGATTCTCTG
>MGNS01000087.1:13914-14152 GCA_001795165.1 Chloroflexi bacterium RBG_16_57_11 | reverse complement strand
TTGTTCCTTCAGCAGACAGGTGAGAGCAGCAGCAGCAGCACCGACAGCGGATCGAGCGAGTTCCCCATGGTGACATTGCTGCTGATTGCAATTTGCGTGCTGGTGCTTGTGGTGATCTTCGTGTTGGTGACGAGGATGATGATGACGCTGCATGCTCGCGCGAGGTCTGACGTCGGCGGTGATGGAGAGGAAAGCGACGAGGAAATGAGCAGTGAAGGGAGAAGCGTGGCAGCGACGG
>MGNS01000087.1:13450-13728 GCA_001795165.1 Chloroflexi bacterium RBG_16_57_11 | reverse complement strand
TCAAAGAAAGACGACGCGTCAACCGAATTGAACGTGGGAGCGAAACGGAGAGGGGGGAAGAACGTCTTGACTATCTGGTGACATAAAAACAACAACAAAATCAATTCCGATTCTCGTCCAAACTCAACTGCATGTTGCTTTCAATCAACCCCCCCTCCTGCAGGTGCCCCGCGACCCCCCGTTGTGACGTCACAACACCAACACAAATCAAGCGGTTCACACTCCCCAAAGAAACCGCGCTCTCTCTCTCTCTCTCTCCAATCCCCCCCTGCCACCCA
>MGNS01000087.1:10304-13443 GCA_001795165.1 Chloroflexi bacterium RBG_16_57_11 | reverse complement strand
GGCAGCCACTTCTCCCAGAAGATATCTTCAACATTCATCAAACGGACGGAGGGCAAGAGGGCGGCGGCGTTGTGGTGCGAGTTGACTCGCGGGATGGTGGTGGGATTTCGGAGTGCACTGCTGCGCCCCCCCGGCGGAGTAAGCCCCACCACGGAGTGTCGCGCTGCCGCGCTTTGCTGCTGCTGCTGCCGCCGTGCATGGGTTCCTGATGGGGTGGTGGTGAGCAATTCAGCGGGCGCCCGCGACAGGGGAGAAGTGCAGGGGAGCGGCGAGCGCATGTCCAGCAATTGGACCACGAGGGGGGGGTGCGGATCTGTGTGTCGTCACCTCTTCGCGTTCGTTGCTGTTTCCATCGCAAAAATAATCCCGTACGCCGCAGCCACTCCCCGATTCTGCACCTGCTTCAAACAAGGGCAGTGCGCCAGAGTTTGATCGCAATATGCCACGACCTCTGTCAGCGTCGCTAAGAAAGCTCACAGGCGCGCCAGAGTCATCCGTGATGGATGGTGTACGCGCTCGGTCGCCGTTGCCGCGCCGTTCTCTGGCTGGCCACAAACGAGCCCGCGCTCCACCAAAACTGTGAACACATGCGTGCCATCTGATGCCACAAACGACAACGCATTATGCACCAGGCTTTGCAGCTTAAGCGCAGCCAAGAAGTGAGCCATTCGCGTGACCCACGAGCGCTTCCGCAGTTTCTGCTCCCGCGATCGATCACTCTCCCTTCAAACCCACGGTTCGAACGGCAGCGAATCCGAAAAAAGGGGCAAGCGGCGGATCCAATGAACGGTGGTAGTAGTCCACAACTTCGTGCAATGCCTTGAACCACCGCATGCTCTGCGTGCCTCTGTTCCATGAATCTGAAACCCCCTCCCAGGTGGCTTACTGCTCGTGATCAAGATATTGTGCTGCTCCCCCCGGAACGTCATTGGGGCCCCCCCATCATGGAGAAAGACGGCCAACGAAACACAAACGTTTCCCCGGAGCAGAACTGCTGAAACGAATCATCAAGAAGGTCCGCCCCCGTCTGGCGTGCCGCGCAGCAACGTCTCGCTTTCCATGCGCGACAAAAGATACCCTTTGAAACCAGCGCGCCGAAGTCACGCTGCGCACGTTCTTCTTCACGCAACAATCCTGCACAGGGGGGGGAAAGCCAAATCCATCCCTTGAGAAACTCGGAAAACTTGCGCTGCGACACGTTCGCCCCACATCAAGAATAATTCCAGCACACGCAGCGCAGCACAGTCTCCTCCTCTGCGCCGATCTCGGTCAACCCATTTGCGACACGCCTGCCATGAACACCTCCCACGACACCCCGAACTGCATCCAATCCGAGCAAATTCCATCCTCCCCGACATATGATCTCCTTCGCATCGGCATTCTGCATCAAAATGCGACAATTCCGCACTCGTCTCCAGATCGTGAAAAATCCGCCGCCTGCAGCAAATCCACTCTTCCTCCTCATCCGCCTCCTCCTCCTCCTGCTGCTCTTGCGCCGAACGCAGAAGAAAGAACAGGGGACCCGCCGGCACCACCGGGAGCAAATGATGAAACTCAATGACAACGCCGCTGTGCGGGACCGTTGGCAGAACAAACGGAGGCAGCGGCTGGCGGGCGGTCTGGCGAGAAAAAAATTGGTGTGTGAGCATCGGCGATTGGCGGATGTCGAGTGGTGTGCGGCTTGGTCCTGTGGGGAGCTCGTTTGTGTTGTTTCGCGCTGGAGAACTACGGGTGCTATGCACAGCTTGTCAGACAGGGGTGTTGTCCGTGGCACGAGCCTTGCGGCTCCACGTGCGGCGGTGTCGCGCATTGTCGACAGATTGTCCGATGCGGCGAATGTCTGAGAGCCAACTGGCACAGGAGCTTCGCCGCGCACGCCAGATGCTGCGAGCGCGTGGCTTGAATGGTTGGGGTGCTTGGCCACGGGTGGACGGAGTGGCAATTCGGTCCGGGTGGTGTTGCAGTGCTTGTGGGTGGGCAACATCTCTGTCGTGCAAACGGACGGTTGGATTGCGACACCGAGAGCATTCCGAGTTTCCCCGATGGCCTTGCCTCGTGCAAGTAGTGAAGCGAGGTGGTTGTTCGCGTTTGGTTTCCGAGCCGCATGCGCCTCGTGCGCTGCGAGTGGAATCAGATGGTGTGACGCTCAATTCCTTCAGTGGAAGCACTTCGGTGTCCCTGTCGGCTGCCAATGGAATCGCCGCCCAGCTCGGCCGCCCCGCTGTTGCCCCCGTTGTTGCCCCCGTTGTTGCCCCCGTTGTTGCCCCCGCCCGCAATGCTGACCTGGGCGTGCCTCCGTTGTGGGCCCGGACTGCAAGCCTCCTGCATTTTGCACCCGCTGCGCCCGCGGGTGCTGACCTGGATGACCTGCAGCAGCTGGCTGGCGTTTGGTGCCCTCGGAGTGAGCAGGAGCTGCGCTGTTGGCGTGGCTTGCGTTTGTTCAGCCGCGTGGAAGCAATCTCCCCGCACGACTCTGCGCTCCCTTTGCTGGTGCGTGCTTTGCGCGCTCCGACTTTTCGCGTGAAGCGTTTTCTCACCGAAGCGGTGATGGGACTGCTGATCGCTGGGCAGAATGCGCGTGCGGAATTACCTCCTTTCCTCGCCGTGCGTTGCCTCTCGATTTCAACGGCTTTTGCACCAACAACTCCCGAATCACACACTTTGGCTGACGATGACGACGCTGAGTTTGTGAGGGAGGAAGAGAACGACCTGGAGGACGAGGACGACCTTCATCACGAGCTGGACCCCTCAGCCGTCGAGGGTGATTCAGATCGGCACGGTGGCGAGTTGAGCGGGCAGGAAGCTCGGCGGAGATGTGTTGCGCGCACCCCCTTTTCGCCGTACGGCCCACAGCGGTTGGGCATACGCCGGCTCTCAGCGCAGTCCTGGACGCCGCGTACATGGCGCCAATACGCCTCGGAAGTGTGTGGGGTTTTCTTGCTCTGCGCGCAATGGTTGCGCGATCCTGAGGCGCTTTATCTCTTGGACTTTGTCGTCCATCATCTGAACAGCGACGAAGCAGCGAATGCCACGGAGGAAGAAGACTACGCAGTGCTGGCTCGCCTTGCTGAGGAACTCGCCTGGTTCTTTGTCCGTTGGGTCATCCGCGATTCAACCGGCACGTTCGTTCGTGATTTCC
>MGNS01000087.1:8148-10295 GCA_001795165.1 Chloroflexi bacterium RBG_16_57_11 | reverse complement strand
GCGCCTTGCGGGCGCAGTTGCCCCCCCCGACTTCGCGAGTTCTGCAGCAGAAACCTCCTCGGCTGCTCCATCTTCCTCACGCGCACCCGACGAGATTGAGCTCGAGGAGGAGCAATTCCCGCTGTTTTTGGGTCATTGGTCCACCCTGACGCGGGCCCTGTCTGGGGTATTGGCTGGCTTGCAGTGCAGCCTGCTGGGCTTTCACACACGCCCCGCTTTGTGTCGACGCAGGAGGGCTCACGGCTGCTGCGTTCGCCTTCCCTTTTGTTCTCCTTCTGCAGTGAATCAGAGACCCCCGTTGGAGTTGGTCACGCCCGACTGTCTTCCTGATGACCGCGATGAAGATGCCCATGAGCTCGATGCTGGGGAGCCACAAGTGGACGGCGAAACTGAGGAAGAACAACTCACTTTGATTTCGGAAGGAAGAAGAAGAAGGCGATCGTCACCATGCTCATCACGCAGCCCGAGTGATTCGGCTTCTTCTTCTTCTTCGCGGTGTTCTGCTTCCCCTGCGTCCAATTCCACCTCAAGTTCGGGCTGGGTCCCGGTTCTTCAGGCTGCGGCGCGATCGCCGTTGTTGCAGACCTTGGCTATAATGAGTGCTCGCTTGCGCTTGCAAGAACCCGCTCGTCAGCGGCCGCTGTACGAACTCCTTCCGTGTGTCCCTCTTTCCTCCTCCTCCTGTCAACATCATCCTTGCCTATTTGAGCTGCACTTTGGGGAGGGTCGAACGTTGCCGGAGGCATCCCTGGGACTCATAGCCGGATTGCTGTGGAGAGAGACGAGTTTTCTGCTGCGCGCCGTCCTGCAAGTATTGTGGTCGTCTGGTGGGTGCAGTGGTCGCTCTTCAGCTGCCGAGTCCACCTGGGCGAATTTGCCGGGAGACGAAGAAGCGGAGGCTGCTGCCTTCAACGTGCTGTGCGCCATGCAATGCGATCCGGATGCTGTGCTCGGCTATTTGCCGCCCGGAGTGGCGATGTCTGGCGCCGCAGCAGCAGCCGTGGGCAGCAATGCTCCGGGCTCTGCAGCTCCTTGCTTTTCTTCTTGGTCTTCAGCAAGCATCCGCCCTCTGGTTGCTGTTTCGAAACCACCGTCAAGAGGTCTGAGCGATCTGGCTGAGCGGCAGCTGGTTGGGCTGCAGCAGCTGCTTGAAGACCCATCAGGATGGCTTGCCCACTCCACTGAAGAACTTGGAGGCTGGAGGAACTTCGTGCATTGGGAGAGCGAAGAAGGTGGGGGCGCGGTGTTGCGTGCGGCAAATGCCCCGTTGACAGAGCTGAACGACTTGCTGCTGTTCGTGCTTCCTCATCTGCGGCGTGGCACTGGAGCGAGAGCGGAGGTTGCCCTGAGCTCCTTGTTGACAAGTGTGCAAAATCGCTTGCTGGCGTTGCTCACGCTCACAAGCCACGGACCCTTTCGTGCGCCCGAATTAGCCTCCTTGCGGGTTCGCCCTCGAGGTCGCGCTGCTGGTCTGCCAATGTCTTCTTCTTCTTCTTCTTCTTCTTCTTCGACCACGACTGCTGCTGCTGCTGCTGGGGACATGTCGCTCAGTTCGCTGCCTGGCGCGCGTTCACTGCCGTCGCAGGAGCAAGCCTCCGTGGCGGAACTATTTGCGACCCCGGGCGGGCGTGGTGCGCTGCTGGCGCGAGTGTGCGGGAAGAACGAACAGTCAGTCATTGCGGCTGTGCATCCGTTCGTGTTGCTGCTGCTAACCCTTAATCAGGCGCTATTGCACGACACTCTCGCCTTGCATCTCTCTGCATCAGCTTCTGCTCCTCCGGTGGGGTCTGATGCTCGCGGAATGGTGGCGGACTGGGCAGAATTGCGCAGTCGTGCGTTTGTGCGCCTTGTTGTCATTCCCGAGTCGTCTGCATCTTGTCGCTCACAGCTGAGACCCAGCACAATGGCCACATCTTCGCCTCGCGTCAACGCCGAGGCTGGTGTTTCTTCGCATATGACGGCCGTGGAGCCCCTCTCCGCATCGCAATTGAGAACCGTCGTCATGGAAGTGTTGCAGCGTGCAGCGTTGGTAGTGCAGCGAGCGCAGCAGAAGCAGCAGCAGCAGCAACAACAACAACAACAACAACAACAACAACAACAACAACAACAACAACAACAACAACAGCTGACAGCAAGGAGCGTATCCA
>MGNS01000087.1:7147-8046 GCA_001795165.1 Chloroflexi bacterium RBG_16_57_11 | reverse complement strand
ATGAGGTCCCAAATGGAGACCCCATCCCACTCTCACTGCCACCGGAGTCCACATCGACATTGACATCTACAACCCCCCTCGGTGACGTTCCTCTGCCCTTTCCTTCCAGTTTCGCTTTGCTGCGGCAAGCGCTGTTAGTGTTCCGGATTTCCCGGAGAATCAGGGCATTGTCCCTCCGGGAGGGAAGATTCTCCCTCCCGGGAAACTCCGGGTTGTCCGGGAGATTCTCCGGGAAGTCATTACTGGTGGTCTTGGGTCCGAATTTGGAACAAGTGTGAGTTGACTTGAAAGTTATGGGGTGGAGTGCGGTTGAGGGCGCTTTGCCTGTTGCTTTGGTTGGCGTGCGACTTTGAATGATGAATGGAGTGGGTGGTGGTTTTGTTGCCAGCATTGGTGAATGGAGAGTTCGGACAGTTGTCGAACCCGAGAAGGAACGTCAGTGACATTGGGGGCATGCTTGAGCAACGTGTCGAGTGTGGTTTTCCTTGAACTGCGCTGTTTTCAGAGGGGGATGTGAGTTGAACGAAAAAGAAACAAGACGAGAACTGATTGCGAGGGAGGAAGAAACGACGAAGGAAAAAGGACACCAACGCAAGGCGACATTACCTGCCACGATTGAAAGTGTTGGCCATCAAGACCAGAAGGAGTTGGACAGCAGCAGAGTGCACGCATGAAAGGTGGAGAAGAAATGCGTCGCAAAACCTGAAGGGGAACGATAGAATTGGCAGTTACCGACCGCCAAGCCACGCACGAGCACCAGCAATGCACACCGGGCACATTTCACGGCTCGATGACTGCAAGAATCTCTTGGTCCTCCCAGGAGGTAACCAACTCCTCGTGGTCCACCACTCTTTGAGCCGGGTTGGTTTCAACAGACGACGGCTGCGACAATCGCTCGG
>MGNS01000087.1:4582-7123 GCA_001795165.1 Chloroflexi bacterium RBG_16_57_11 | reverse complement strand
AGGTGGCATCCGTCCCGTCGCAGTGACTTGCCAGCATTGCGACCTTTGCCAATTTCGTTGGCGCCATGTTGGCACGGAGCTTTGTGGAATTGCGCGACGAGATCTTGAACGTGCGTTCATCTCGCACTGATGAAGCAGGCACGGAGGCAATTGCTCGAACGACAGGCAGCAAAGCGCGAACGTGACGACAAATGTTGTCCTTTTCTTTGGCAATGTCAGAGTAGAACTGAGCAAATGATTGCCGTTCGTGTTGCAGCTTCTTTCTCTCCGTCGCAAGCAGTGATTTCAGTGACATGACGGCTGTTTGGCATGCAGCGTGCGAGAGGGCGATCGAGAGTCGCTCCTTTTCAGCTTCGCTTTCCATTGATCCGCTTTCTTCCTCTTCTTGTCCTCCGAGCTTGACCGCACCATTGTTGTCTACTTCGACCTGCAAGCCGTCGATCTCCAGCTCCTCCAGAATGATTCGTCGCCAAATCCGCTCAATCAGCGTGGACCCGTCTGTAATGGTTTCGTCAGGGATTACGGTGAGCAACTCTCCCGGGATTTGTTGAGGATCAAGAATCAGGGCGATTGTGGCCATGTTAATTGTTCCGCACACTTTGCCCAGCTTCAGCTCCAAGAAATGTCGCAGGTTGAACTTCAAACGCTCAGCCAGCGGGGATCCACACCCGCGTTGTTCTTGCACACAAGCGAACAGCCGGCGGACTTGTCGGCAAACGGGCACTTGAGTCATGCCACTCTCCGAAGCTTCAACGGTAACTCGATGAAACTCCAGCAGCAATTGCACAATCGCTGTCAGATCGGCAAGAAAGTGAGGTTGCAACACTTCGCTGAATTGCTCCGGCCTGTCGAGAAAGTGTTCCGATTCAATGACTTGCTTCACCACTCCCCGTCTCAGGAGCACTTGCATTCGATCTAACATCATGAGCGTGGAACCCCAACGAGTGTCCACTGCAACAATTGGCATGTACACGACAGCGAACTTGCTTTGCAACAGACGCAGTTTGCTTTCGTGATTTGAGCGGGATCTCACATCGTTTGCCCATTTCCTGCAAAGGTTGATTGCCGACATTACTCCTTCCGTTGAAGCGATTGCCGGTTCAACCACTCGTTGAATGCAATGAGCGAGACACCACTGATGCCCAATCTCCCCCGCAAGGTCCAACGCCATTGCGGAAATCGCTGACCCTCCATCTGATGTGAATGAAAACTGCAGACATCGGGGGGGCAGAATATCTTGGACGAGAATGTCAACAAACGCGCGCAAGTTGGAAGCAGTCTCACTCACTCCAAGCGGGGCACAACACAGTGTCGTCTCGACCGTCTCGAATTTCTCAGTGACGTGATATGCGCTGACTGTGATGAATTTCTCAAGGCAGATGTTCGTCCAGCAATCTCCTGAAAGCGCGCAAAACGTCCACGTGCTGCATTGCTTGCGAACCAATTCCATGACGGCGAAGTGTGCCAAATCGATGCAACGATTAAACTCGTACTCGGAGATGCTGCACTGGCCGCACTCGTGCAGAAAGCGAGCAAAAGAAGGCGAAGAGAGACTGCTGAACGAAATCCCAAGAGAACAAGCCCACAACGTAAGAGAAAGTTGCTTTCGCAAGTTCCCTCCGGAAAGAGTCCGCGCAGAACGGGAAAAAAAGGACAAGTCTCGCTGTTTCGCCTTTTCGTTCTCCATCTCCACCAAATCTCCGTAAGATTTCCGTTCTCGTATTCTCTCGCAAATTGCATTCCACAACGATTCGTGCCATGTTGAAAGATGAGCGCACAATTCGGTGGCATCCGCTCCCTTCTGATGTACTACCACAGGATGTGTGTGCTTGGAACTCCTGAATGACGGCAAGTGGCATGTCCAGGCAGAAGAGCTTGAAGATGGGGGAGCTCGCAGAATCTCTCGCGAGGCATCAGCCTTTGATTTCGCGAACCCGGCAGCAGCCGCTCCATTGGCAAGAGGAGATTGCACAGCAACAGGCTTTTGCTTTGCACTTTGTTGCCAGAGATGTTTCGGTTCCTCACGCAGCGCAACGTCCTCGGAAGCACTCGTTCCAGCGCCTGTCTTGCCGTCGGGTCTTTCCCCTTCGTCGCAATCGGTGCTGGA
Source organism: Chloroflexi bacterium RBG_16_57_11 (assembly GCA_001795165.1). GTDB lineage: Bacteria > Chloroflexota > Anaerolineae > Anaerolineales > UBA4823 > RBG-16-57-11. The sequence goes on along the minus strand of MGNS01000087.1, from coordinate 5,016 downwards.
GGCAATCATCGTCGCTCCACTTGAAGGAGATTTCGAATCCGCTCCCAATAATTGTTTAAATGATTCGCTGCTTCTCCTCCTCTTTCTTGCACCCTTCGCGTTCTCATCAACAGCCAAGATCAAACCTCGTTCGATGCTGCTTTCGTCTTCATCGTCGTCGTCTTCATCGTCCTGATCAGAATGGGCATCACCGCGATTGCGCACAACCGCATCAGCATCATTCTTGCGCCGATCGCGCGGGTCCACCGTCTTCCCACCTTCATATATTCCCTTGAACAGTCTCGAAAGTGACATGCTTGCAAAGCGAAGCTCCTGCAGCTGTGTAGCTGTGTCGTCCTTCACGATGCACAATATTCGCGACAGATGAGAAACAAACAAACAAGACGGCAGTTCTCTCCTCCTTTGCTTTCTTTTCTTTTGCTTTCGTTCTTTCT
>MGNS01000087.1:4261-4499 GCA_001795165.1 Chloroflexi bacterium RBG_16_57_11 | reverse complement strand
AGGTCCCAAATGGAGACCCCATCCCACTCTCACTGCCACCGGAGTCCACATCGACATTGACATCTACAACCCCTCTCGGTGACGTTCCTCTGCCCTTTCCTTCCAGTTTCGCTTTGCTGCGGCAAGCGCTGTGCGCATTGACGGAGATCGCCCCTTTCCGTCGTCGCGAGCGAGAACTGCAGCTGAGGCGTCCCTTCTTGCCAGATTGTCCCTTCTCTGTTGGTCTCCACAACAGCAA
>MGNS01000087.1:716-4224 GCA_001795165.1 Chloroflexi bacterium RBG_16_57_11 | reverse complement strand
GCCGGTCACTCCGTCGCCACGGCCCGCCATTCATATGACAGCTCCCTCCGCCTAGTTCGCGGCAGTGCTTACCCGCTTTCGGTGGCGCGCGTGGTGATCCCCCAGCATGCCTATTGGCGTGCGCTGGAACAACTTGTCACCTGGTCCGCGCTGCTGGGGATGGGCTGGGCTCGAAGTGCCGAGCTCCTTGCGCTTTCTACCCCCGACACGACATCCGCGATCGAGAGCGGCGACATGGAGAGCGATCCTCCTTTCCCTGTTCCTTTCCGGCCTCTTGCTCGTGCTCCTGTTGCTGTTCCTTTCTCTTCGCCTTCACCGGCTTGTGCTGTTGACTCTTCGTCGGTTAACGGTTCCGCCAGGATCACCACCGCGACCTTGCGGGAAGAAGCCCTGAGATTGTTTGAGCACGTTTCGGCTTCTGCGGGTGCTTCCGCTCCGCTTTCTGCGTTTTCATCCACATGGCGATTTGCTGGGTTTCGACCCTTGCAATTGCACATCCTGGATGCTTTGGCTGACCTCTGTCTGCGTCCCACTGCATCCGCGGCGCCTCGTCATTGTGCCCCCCCCCACCATTCTCTGCTGTCGGGCGGGCTGCGGCTCTGGCAAGACGTTGGCTGTGCTCGCCGGAGCGGTGGCGTTGCATCGGCTGAGCGGGGCACAAATCTGTACAATTTTCCTGGCCCCACTTCGGGCGCTCGTGGAAGAAACCCTCGCAGTGGCTCAGGACACACTGCGATTGAGCATTGAACGCGGCGAGCTGGTTGTCCTGCTCGGTCGCGCTTCGCGACCCACCCGTGCTTCTTCCTCTGCTGGTTGGGAACGTGAGCCGTTGCGGACAGCTGCCAATGCTTGGCTTAGTGACGTGCTGGCGCGGAAGGAATGCGAACTCCGCGAATGGCGTCCGCCCATCCTGCTTCTCGCCACCCCTGAGGCGTGGCTGCTGCATGGCGAGGCGCTACGCAACGCTTGGGCTGCCGTTGGTCGGCAAGGAATGCAGGTAAATCCACACCTTCCCTACAGTCGCGGCGCACAAATCCTCTTGGTGCTGGACGAGGTGCATCTTTACGCTGCAGAAGAAGAAGAAGAAGAAGAAGAAGAAGGGGGAGGAGGAGAAGGAGAAGAACAAGAAGAAGAAGAAGAAGAAGGAGGGGGACAGGATCTCGAGGAGGATTCCCCATTCTCTGCGGAATTAAATCCGACCCAGCCGACGGTCACCTTGCCGTTTGGGCCTCCGTCGCGCGCCTTGTTGTGCGATGTGTTGGCTGCCGTCCGCTCGGAGATGGAGCGTGGGCGTGCCCCTCGCTCTCTGCAATTTGCGTCCGGTATTGAGCAATCGTACCCAGTGGTGCATGCCTTGCTTTTGAGCGGTTCTCTGACCGTCGCAGCGGAGCGACACTTGCGCCGCACACTGATGGCCACTGACCGGAGATCAGTCGACATCCGCAAAGCTGATTGGCGGGAGATTCTGCCTCCCAATGGTTCAAACACCAACATTGTGCCATCGCACCTTCAATCTGGCCTGACGTTGATCCAACTCGGGGAGGAGAGCACCACCACCACCAGAAGCATCAACGATGGGATGCAGTCCGAGGACTTGCGCTGTTACGCATCTTCTTCTTCTTCTTCTTCTTCTTCTTCGTCTTCAACTGCGACATCGACCGCCCGCCGCCCTGCAGCTGGTCAGCTCATTTCGACACTGGGGGGGTGGCTGGACAGCCGTTTGGGAGAGATCCTGGCGGCATTGCGATCGAAGTTGACTGGATTCACATCTGCAGAAAGAAGCGAACCGACAGCGGCAACAGCAACATCAACATTGACTGCAGCAGCAGCAGCAGCAGCAGCAGCAACAACAACAACAACAACAACAACAACAACAGCAACAGCAACAGCAACAACACCATCAGCATGCCCATCTTTCTCGTCCTCATTGAATGCAGCATCCTCCTCGCGAGAAGGTGAGGGTCTATCTGAGTCCTCCGTCGCACACGGGATTGTGGGTCTGGTCTTTGTTTCTTCCCGAGATATGGTTCGGGAAGTGCTGTATATGTTGCGGATCTATTGGAGCTGCCTGCCGGCCTGCCCCGCTGGTCGCGCCTTGCGCCACCCTCCGCACTTATTTGGACACAGTGGCGCAGTCAGACGATCAGCGACAGAATTGGTGCGACTCGTCGGGCAGCAGGTGTATCAGCAAAAGGCGAATGTGGTAGTTGTGGCAACCTCCGCGATTGGAGCCGGAGTCACTTTACCAGAAGTTGGCGCAGTGGCGGTGGTTGACGGTCCAGTCACCGTGGCGGACCTGCTTCAGCAGCTGGGACGAGCTCGAGCCAGTGCAGAGGGCTTGCCTCGCTTTGGCCTTTGGCTGCGCCGCCCGGAGGCACACGCGCGCTTCCTGGCAACACTCCTCACGGAAGAACGTTCTGAATTGGTCGCGCGACGCTTGGCTTCCTTTCGGACTCTCGCTCAACATGCCCGGCGAGCAGATCTAGCCGCAGCTTTGGAGGCCTACTTCTCTCCTTCCGCGAGGGTTGAAAGCGCGGATGGTCTTGGTGGTCCTCGAGATCTTGCGACCAGCGTCGAGCCCGCCACCGCACGTGTGGTTGATGAGGATGACGAGGACGACGATAGCACGCCCTCAATGCCGCAACATCGTGAGGAGCGACGGTCACCCCCGCGCATTACGCCCCGACAACCAGGGCTTGACGCCATGTTCGCCCCCGTTCCTCGGAGAGTCAATGAGTCAGCTTTGCGGCTCGGCAACGCATCACTTGAAACTGGCGGTGCAATTGGGGCGCACCCTTCCCGTGAGGCAGACTTATTGATCTTGCGCGAACTGCTGCGCCGCCTTGGCGATCCACACCAATGTGCCTTCTGCGGGCGTGCGGATTGCCCCGTGGCATTCACTGGCACCTATTCGTCAAGCTCGCCAACACTCTCGGGGCGAGTGCAAAGCTCAAATGCGGGAGAGTGCCCGGCAATACAACGCGTGCTGCCAGCGCGAGAAATCCTTGTGCGCGGTCAGCGTGGCACCTTGCGCTGTCCGCTGTGCATTCAGGGATTCTTTACGTTCGATGAACGGAGAGCGCACGCCATCGTTTGCAGGCAACGTTGCAATGACGCCGCAGCGAGAGCTCGCCTTCGGGCTCAATTCGTTTGCGGGCAGTGCTGGCTCTCTGACACCCGTCGACCACGTGCCTTGCATGCAGGAGCGAGCGCAGGAGGAGGAGGCGCCTGGTTAGTTGGACGAGGCCCAGTTGTCTGGTCTCCCGAAACTGGCCTACCACACCCCTGCGAACAGTTCCCTTCCGCATCGGCACGCTCTTCCCAGCACCTGCGGGCTTACCAGCAGCGCGTGCGCTGCCTGTTGAAACTTGGCGGGTTTTTCCTCGGCAATCCAGAGCAAACCCCACTTCGTGTCGAGCGTGAAGAAGAGGGCGAGTGGCTGCCCGCGGAGAGCTGCCTCCTCCGCTGGTTGCGTCGCTCCACGCAACATCTCCAATTTGTTTCGTTC
>MGNS01000087.1:481-569 GCA_001795165.1 Chloroflexi bacterium RBG_16_57_11 | reverse complement strand
TTTGGTTTGTTTGCTTGTTTTTCCCCGCCCAGTCGGAAGCGACCACTTGTGTTTTTTCTTTTTCGTTCTTCATTTTTTTTTTTTTTTT
>MGNS01000087.1:264-344 GCA_001795165.1 Chloroflexi bacterium RBG_16_57_11 | reverse complement strand
GACGGCGAGCTCCGCAGCTGTGCGGGCTTCCATTTTGGGTGGGGTTGTGGTGGGGGATTGCGCCTTGCTGGGTGGAGGAC
>MGNS01000087.1:0-246 GCA_001795165.1 Chloroflexi bacterium RBG_16_57_11 | reverse complement strand
TGAAGGTGCGGACGTGCGAAGTGTTCGATTTCCCTTTCTGTGCGCGGCATTTTTTTGAACTGCAGTTGGAACAGAGTGAGAAACGACGGTCATTCTTTCCTTCGTTGGAGAACAATTGAAGTTTCAGAAAGAGTTTCTTTCAACTGTTCACCCTTCAGTGGTTGCTCCCTCTTGCTCACCGGTCACCTCACTGCCATGTGCCGACCGTGGCATCTTGCGATGGTGTGATGAACCGATCCACCATGT
>MGNS01000086.1:4998-5991 GCA_001795165.1 Chloroflexi bacterium RBG_16_57_11 | reverse complement strand
TCCGATACAAAAGGGTTGTCGGCAGGAATGGCGTAGGGCCAAGCGCTATCAACATCAACTCTCAAAAGCTTGCCCAGCAGGGAGCCGCCGTCCTGGGAGTTCGCGCCGCCCGTGCCTCCATCGCCTGTGCCTATGTACAGGTAGCCATCCGGCGCAAACTGAAGCTGGCCGCCGTTGTGATTGGCAGCGTCCGGGTGAGGAATGACAAGCAGGGGGAGAGCCGAGGTGTCATCTGCGATATCCGGGTCGGCAGACACCTGATAACGCGCGATCACGAGTGCGCCATCAGGTTGGCGTGTGTAATACACGTAAAAATATCCATTGGTCTGATAGTCAGGATGGAAGGCGGCGCTTAACAAACCGCGCTCACCACAGCAGTCGACCAAAGGGGAAATATCGAGGAATGGAGTTGCCAGCACCTGCGCTCCATCGTAGATTACAATGCGCCCGCTTTGAAGCGTGATGAATAAGCGCCCGGAGCCATCACCCGCATGTGTAATGGCGACCGGATTCGGCCAAGGCAGATCTGTTATTACGGGAGTGAATTCCAGCAACGGAGGGGAATCGCTCAGTGATTGAGCAGAAGCAGGCGGAAAGGGCGACAAGGCCTGGATGGCATCTGCAGGCTGTACCATGCCGAGCACAAGCAAAAGCGAACCGGTAAGCAGTTTGCGGATCATAATCTCTCCTCTCTACTAATAAAGCCTCATTAATAACGTCAGGTCGGGATAAGGAACGTCATCCCGAATCCACATTCATTTATTTTGGCGGGTGAGTGTTGGAGTTATTCTAACCCCATGCCAAGGATTGCAGCTCTCTTTATAAGTCATAATCGTGATCGATAACACATATAGCTCGACTTTTTCCATTTTGGCACTACTGAATCACGGAAACACTGAGAAAAACAAGGGCAAAACCCGATCGCCAACTAAAGGCAGGGGGGCGCCTGGCCTAATCCAAGTTGCAAGGCCAATCAACAGGCCTGTGACTGCG
>MGNS01000086.1:4105-4976 GCA_001795165.1 Chloroflexi bacterium RBG_16_57_11 | reverse complement strand
CTTGCATGGCAGTTTCAGCGGTATTGAGAAGGCGATCTGAGTTCTCGCCCAAGCAGATTGTCTCGGCCAGATTTGCCAGTAAACTCGAGACCTGGCCTCGCGAGGCATGGCAAAGATAAGCACGGCTGATATCATTTGTCTTTCGTGAAAGACAAGCCAGCGCCTTTCCCAGGTTGGAGATAAACTGCACGCGTTCACTTTTGTCCCCAACTGCACACCAAAGCCCTGCCAGGTAACCAACCAGAAGATCGTCGCCGCTGGGCGTCAGGCCAGTACCGAGGCCGATCAATGTATCAATTGAGGCAGCCGCAGTCAAGTCAAATCGCCGTGTAGCCTCAACAAGGTTACGCATGGCGTCTCCTGGCATGCGAGCCATATTGAGCCCTGCTTTTTTATTTGAACAGAACAAATCCTCCGCGATGATCTCAGCGTTTGATTGAATCTGCCGCTTGTTTAGAGCTTGCCATACGCGCCGCCAGGCAGCTGCCACAGCCGGGTTCGTCAGGTCCGCTTGCAGGGCCGGCAAGTCACATTTCCAGCGCCGGGCTCTGCGCAGTTCAATTGTCAGGGAGCCGAAGCACAGGATCTCATCCCTGCAGGTGACCGGTTCGCCAGGGCGGAATATTGTAAAAGTGAAGTCATCAGGGGTATCCAGCCGAATCCCCTGAGGGAGGTCAGCCTCCTTGGATGTAACCAGTGTAAGCAACCTGCCCCCCTCATTCAAGCAGAGATTGACGGCAGAGCGGAAGCCGCTGTGGATTGAGGCCTCGAAGTGTGCGCGCGGCACCGCATAACCAATGGACCTTGCCTCAAGGTACATAGATCTCTGCTTTCGTGAAGATGTGGCCTGGGTAAACATCACCAAGGCCAC
>MGNS01000086.1:3718-4089 GCA_001795165.1 Chloroflexi bacterium RBG_16_57_11 | reverse complement strand
ATTTAACGTTTCAAATTTTGTGTTGAACACTTGCGCCTTGCAGTGCTCTAATCCATCGGCTCAAACTTCAGCCCATATACATCTTCACCATACTGCACCCGGATCGGCTCCCAACTGGGTTTTACGGTCATGCCCACCTTGAGATGCTCCACCGAATCGGCTTTGATCTGTCCCATGGCTTTGATTTTATTTTCAAATTCAGCGACGCCGATGATAAGGTAACGCTGGTCGAAGCCCCACGGCAGGTTGAAGATAGCCGTATAGGTGAGGAGTTTGGCATTACCCAGGGGTTTTATCTTCTCGAACTCGCGGCCTTTGCAAGCCAGGCAGCGGTCGTGAAAGGGGTAATGGATTTTGCCGCATTTCTTGCA
>MGNS01000086.1:3346-3624 GCA_001795165.1 Chloroflexi bacterium RBG_16_57_11 | reverse complement strand
TCAGGCCGTTCTGAGCTTTCTGCACTTGCCGGTTTTTGGGCAATTCGTGGCGTAATTGCCAAACGATGTCCACAACCTGGGCCACGCCAGTTGCGCCGACCGGATGACCGCGCGCCTTCAAGCCTCCTGAAACGTTGATGGGAATCTGGCCGTCAAAGCGCGTCTTACCCGCGGCGGCGGCTTTACCGCCCTCCCCCTTCTTGAAGAAGCCGACGTGCTCGCTTTCTGCAATCTCCAGGATGGTGAAGGCGTCGTGCAGCTCGGCCACATGGATGGCG
>MGNS01000086.1:3153-3289 GCA_001795165.1 Chloroflexi bacterium RBG_16_57_11 | reverse complement strand
AAATCAGTCGGATCGTCGCGTTCCTGGATCGTCTGCGTGTCCGTGGCCTGACCAAAGCCCGCTATCAGGACGGGCGGCTTGGCCAGTTTTTTGGCCATCTCCAGTGGACACAGGACAAGCGCCGCCGCTCCATCAC
>MGNS01000086.1:2367-3143 GCA_001795165.1 Chloroflexi bacterium RBG_16_57_11 | reverse complement strand
GAGATCGTATAAATGCAGCGGATCGGCTGATACGGGATTGTTAACGACGGCATGCGGGCTGTCAAATATGCCATTGCGATCAAGCGTCATCTCAACGTGCGCGTAAGGATTCAACGCGCCCATTTCCTGGTTCTTCAAAGAGACAGCCAGCAAGTGTTCGCGCGTCACGCCATGCTTTTCCATGTAGAGCCGCGTGAACATGCCGCCCATGCCGGGCAGGGTAATGCCATAGGGATATTCAGCCTGTGGGTGGGTCATGGTAGCGACGAAATCGGTGGCGCGCCACCCAGTGACCTCGCGCATTTTCTCGCCGCCTACCACCAGAACGTAGTCGTAATAACCAGAGGAGACAGCCAGCAGCCCATTCTTAATGGCTGAGGCTCCGGAGGCAGGTCCATTCTCAATAGTCTCCGCTGCCGCGGGCAACAGACTCAGGCGGTCCACCAACGAACTGGCAATCGCCGACTGATGCTGGAGCATCCCGCCGCCCATATTTGCGACATAGACCGCATTGACTGATTTATCGCCCAGCCCCGCGTCATCCAGCGCCTTCAGAGATGCGTAGGCCAGCATATCCATCAGGCTGTCTTCATCGCGCCGGCCGAAGGGGACCATACCGGCGCCGATAATCGCAACATCTCTCATGGTGTCATCTCCCTTTCAGCCCGGCGATGCGCTCACGGATGGTGTCGTCGTCGGCGAACTTGATTTCCGCCTGGGCCACATCCAGCAATTCCTGCGGTACCGGGCGGTCGCCGACCATCAGGCGCGGCTTG
>MGNS01000086.1:813-2330 GCA_001795165.1 Chloroflexi bacterium RBG_16_57_11 | reverse complement strand
CGCCTCCACCCAGCTCGTGGGGGATGGTGGTCGATTCCAGGGGATACTCAATCATCCAGCGGCGGAATCCGATTGGACTTTCAGCGACGATAAGCACCGTATCCTGGTTCAGGTACTCCATATGGTATTCCATCTTGGCGGCAAACAGGTGCGAGCCGATGCGCAGGCCGCGGTCGATCGCCAGGGTGTGGTAGCTCATGCCAACTTTCTCATCCTCCATGCGGCCATTGACTATGCCCACAAGGTAGCCATCCACCTGCCCCATCAGGCAGTATTCACTTTTCACCCGGTAGCGATACCAGGCCAGCAGTTCTCCGTACAGCCGGGCGCTGACGATGTCGTAATAGTCCCGCTCGATGAACAGGCAGGGATGAACAGATTTGAGGATCGCCGGTACATCCTCACGGGCGGCCTGACGAATGACCATTTTCTTGCCATTCGCCAGGGTGATGAATTTGGGAGGGTAGGGCGGCATTGGATATTGTGTTGGCCGCAAGACGGCTTCAAGTTCAAGGTCTACTGGCATAATTTTTCTCCTATCGAATTTCAGTTTCTGATCTTACGCAAAATGCTGCGCGGATACCTTCACCGCTATTTGATGTTTTCCGCGCTTAGTTTATTGATACTCTCAACATGTCCGGGATCATAGGCATCGCCAAACTTGGTTTTAGGCATATCAGCCTTTTTCTTCATCAGGTTGGCGTACTCTTTATCGTCCAGGATCGCCACGCAACGCCCAATGCACGATTCGCCGTCCACGAAGCGCCATGGGAAGAAGCCGACAGTCACACGGCGGTTGAGCAGCAGATCAATTTCACCGCCCAGACACTCGGCGTGGACGATGCTATAGGGAAACATCTCCAAATGCATGAGCTGATACTTGCCATCGTCGAAGAATTCGGCCAGCGGCATGCCATACTTCTTCCTGAAAACTTTGTCTGCCTGGCGGGCCTGGCGCGGCATCCAGTCGCGGATGATGGTGTTCATCGGGTGGTCGGCGCTGCCGCAGTCCACACCGATCCAGCGCAGTTTCTTGGCCTTGGACCATTCGGCGAACTCGCGGTCGGGGCCGGGATGCTTGACCATGTAGCGCACCTCGTCGGCAGTGGGCATGTCCCAGCCGTAGTGATGGTAGCCAGTGTGGATAATGAGAATATCGCCCTCACGAACTTCGACACGCTCCTCAACCATCTTGCTAGTGTACACGTCATAATCACCGCAGATGTCACTCAGGTCAACGATAGCGGCATCATGCACCAGGTAATCCATCTCAAGCGCGGCAATATCCTTGCCCGGGGTATGGAAGTGGATCTCGCCGTCGAGATGGGTGCCAAGGTGGTTGGAGTGGGTGAGCACCTGCCCGTTGGCCCCGTTGGGCGCCAGACGTTTGAAATACTTCAACTGCAATGGCTCATAAGTGGGCCATGGGGGCGTAGCGACACCGAGGGGGATTGTCAGATCGATGAATTTCATGGTTCTGCTCCTTGATGTTTGATCGGGAAAACACGACTGTGGTT
>MGNS01000086.1:0-786 GCA_001795165.1 Chloroflexi bacterium RBG_16_57_11 | reverse complement strand
GCATCTTTAAAGCACTTCTCCGGCGCGCGCAGGATTCCCGCCCCAACCATGCCTGCGCCAGGATCTTTATGGGCAATGCCGGTATTAATTTGGGGCAGGATACCGGTCTCCATTACCTTACGCACATCAATACCGAGCGGAGTACCGCGAAAATTAAGAGCAGGGATGGTAAAGTTTTCATGCTCGCCAAAAGTGATTTCATACATTTCGAGAGTGGTCTGAGTTGCCAATTGTGGAGTACCGCCGACGAATTGGGTGATTGCGGGCGCGGCGGCCATTGCCATCCCTCCATAGCCCGCGGTTTCAGTTACGGTGCTGTCGCCGATATCAGGATTGGCATCTTTCTCCGTGAACTGGGGGAAATACAGCCCCTGCACTTTACCGGCAGGCGCGGTAAACCAACGCTCGGGCAGGGACGCCAGCCGGATGCCGAAATCGGTGCCGTTGCGCGCCATGACAGTGACGATCGTGCTGCCCTCGACGCCTTCCGCCGCTTCAAGCATGGCTTTACCGGCAGGCATGCTCAGGTTCAGGAAGAAGTGATCGTTTCGATCAATGAATTCGATCACCCTCGCCAGAACTTCATTGTCCCGGTTCGTGCGGGCGAGGGCTGGGCCAATTGCGCGCAGGAACAATGAAGTGGCAGCGCGATTGCGATTATGGCACTCATCGCCCATGTGCATTGCTTGGGCGATCAGGCTTTTGATATCAATTCCATTTGGAAGGGATTGCAGGGCACGATCCAGGGTGGGGTAAAGATCGGTCGCCATCCATTTCAAGCGGGCA
>MGNS01000085.1:4413-4902 GCA_001795165.1 Chloroflexi bacterium RBG_16_57_11 | reverse complement strand
CGACCATCGTGTCGTCCTTCTTTGGGATGAATGTCCCCATTCCCTACGAGGGGCACCCCCTGGCGTTCGTGGCGATCATTGCCATGGCGGTCGTCCTGACCTTTGCGACAGCCTACATTTTCGTCAAACGCGATTGGTTCTAAAGTGCAACCCGAACTGCTGCTCGACGCCAAAGCCACCCTGGGTGAGGGCCCGGCCTGGGATGCCAAAACACAAACCCTGTATTGGGTGGACATCCTCGAACGCCGATTGCACATCTATAACGGCAAGGATCGCACGATTCAACTTAAAGATTACATTGGGTGTGTGGCGCCCTGCAAAGACGGCAAACTGATCCTGGCCCTCGGCTTCGGCTTCTGGACGCTTGACCTGACAAGTGCTGAATTAACCGAGATCGCCGTCCCGCCGGGAGAACCGCCAACCAACCGCTTCAACGATGGCAAGTGCGACCCCGCCGGCCGCCTGCTCGCAGGCACGCTGGATATGGCA
>MGNS01000085.1:3952-4392 GCA_001795165.1 Chloroflexi bacterium RBG_16_57_11 | reverse complement strand
CTTTACTCTCTTACGCCGGACAAACAACTTACAAAATTACTTTCGGGTATACGCATCTCGAACGGCCTGGCCTGGTCGCCCGATTACAAGATCTTTTACTACATCGACACGCCCACGCGCACAGTCAAAGCCTTTGATTACGATGTGGGCACAGGCCGGATCACCAATCCACGCGAGGCGCTGTATGTCCCTGAAGAGCTGGGCTGGCCAGACGGCATGACCTCGGATTCCGAAGGCCAGCTGTGGATCGGCATGTGGGGCGGCGCGCAGGTCACAAAGTGGAATCCGAACACGGGCAGGCTGTTAGAGCAAATCCCCGTTCCCGCCTTGCAAACAACTTCCTGTGTGTTCGGCGGCAATGATATGAATGAACTGTATATCACCTCGGCGCGTAAAGGGATGGATGAGGCCGATCTAAAGGCATATCCGCTTTCAGGCGG
>MGNS01000085.1:3048-3794 GCA_001795165.1 Chloroflexi bacterium RBG_16_57_11 | reverse complement strand
ACGAATTATTGTTTACCGATTTTTTCCGTCATCGAGGGCGGCGGCTGAGAACCGGGGGATTTGCGCATCTGGTCTTCCTGCACCGTTCGAATGCCGTTATTGACTTGATTCGCCAAGCGGGAAAGCTGCTCCTGTAACTGAATCAATGTCTCAATGACATAATTATCCGCATCTACACGGGTGGCTTCGGCGTCGGCGCGGCCCTGGGCCAGGATCTGCTCGGCGCGGCGCTGAGCCTCCTGCACCAGCGTATCCTTCTGGGCAAGCTGGTCGGCTTTCTCCCGGGCCAGAGAAAGCGTGCGGTTGGCCTCTTCCTGCGCCTGCGCCATAACGCGGTCGCGCTGCGCCACCACCTGCTGCGCCTTTTTGACCTCATCGGGAATGGCGATGCGCATCTGGTCAATCAGTTCCAACATGCGGTCCTCATCCACCACCACGTTGTGAGTAAACGGCACAGCTTTGGCTTCGTTAAAGAGTTCTTCCAAACGGTCAATCAGTTGCAGGATGTCCATAGGCTCCTCCGCGTAACAATCACGCGCGGCGGCGATGATCCATTATAAATCAATCTCGCAAAGCGTTGGGAGGGCTGGTATCGCCATCTAAACCATCAACCTTTTCCTTCAAGGCCTTTTCAACGTGCGGCGGCACCATGCTCGACACGTCTCCACCTAACATAGCAATTTCCCGCACGGTTGTCGAGGATAAAAATGTGTGTTCTTCATTGGTAATAAATGCTACTATTTCGA
>MGNS01000085.1:1239-2992 GCA_001795165.1 Chloroflexi bacterium RBG_16_57_11 | reverse complement strand
AGCCACGCACAATGACCTGTGCTCCCACTTTTCGGGCGAAGTCCACGGTCAGGCCGCTGTAGCCGGTGACACTGATCTTGGGGTTATCTTTAAATGCTTTCTTGACCAGCTCCATGCGCTCTTCGGGTGAAAATATCAATGTCTTAAGCGGCCGATCGTAGACGGCCATCAGGACCTCGTCGAACAGGCGCGCGGCACGTTCAGCGATGTCTATGTGGCCATAATGAATTGGGTCGAACGTTCCGGGAAATAGTGCTCTGACCATGCATTCTCCATAATTATATTATTTTTATATGGCAGGAACGCAGTAAGAAATCTTAGGGCCGCGACGGTGAATGGCCTCGCTGCGCTCTTACGACACATCCCCTTTGCCCTCACCCCAGAATCTTTGCAGCGCTTCGGAAAGCAGGGCATGTTCGGGCTGCTGCAAATCGGCATCTTCTTCAAATAACTTCTGCGCGTGCAGGCGGGCTTTCTCGATCAAGGCCACATCGGTCAGGCTTGCCATGCGCAGGCCCGAGGCGTAGCCCGATTGCCGCGTACCAAGGAATTCGCCAGGCCCACGTTGCTGCAGATCGCGTTCGGCCAGGATAAAACCGTCACTGGTCTCGGCCATGGCTTGCAGGCGCTCATTCTCAGCAGCGTCCTCATGCGTGGGGATCAGCAGACAGTAGGATTGCTGAGAAGCGCGCCCAACGCGCCCGCGCAATTGGTGCAACTGTGCCAGGCCAAAGCGGTCCGCGCCTTCGACCAGCATCACGGTCGCATTAGGCACGTCCACGCCGACTTCGACGACAGAAGTAGAAACCAAAACATCATATTGGCGATCGCGGAACTTGAGCATGACCTCGTCTTTTTCGTCCGGTTTCATGCGGCCATGCAGCAGACCCAGCTTCAAATCGGGAAAGATTTCTTTGGATAAAACTTCGTAATCATCCACCGCCGCCCGCAGCTGCTCCATTTTCTCGCTTTCTTCGATGAGCGGGTAAATGATGAAAACCTGCCGTCCCTCTTTGATTTGGCCGCGGATCAAGGTATAGGCGCGCTCGCGTTCCTGCGGCCTAAGCACATAGGTCGCAATCGGCTGGCGGCCGGCGGGCATTTCGTCCATGATGGACAGATCCAGGTCGCCATATACGGTAAGCGCCAGGGAACGCGGGATGGGCGTGGCGGTCATCACCAGCAGGTGCGGCGTGCCGCCTTTGGCGCGCAGCTCGGCGCGCTGCTCAACACCGAAGCGATGCTGTTCGTCAATCACCGCCAGTTGAAGATTCGCAAACTGCAGCGGACCTTCAATGACCGCATGGGTGCCGATGACCATCTTGATCTCCCCGCCCGCCAACCCGGAGCGAATTTCTTCCTTTTCGCCCTCAGGTGTAGCGCCGATGAGCAAGCGAATCTCCTGGGGTTTTAACACCCCATTTTCACCAGCCAGCAAATTCGTGAAGCTGCGATAATGCTGTTCGGCCAAAATACCGGTCGGAGCCATGATTGCAGTTTGCGCCTGATCGGCAGCAATGATCCCAGCGGCTAAAGCTGCCACGGCGGTCTTGCCGGAGCCAACGTCACCTTGCAAGAGTCGATTCATGGGTTTACCCGAATCAAGGTCGGCACGGATGTCCGAGAGGGCGCGTCTCTGGGCAGCGGTCAGGGTGAAAGGCAAGCTGGCTAAACGCACATTCAGCCATTCGTCTGAAATGGAGAAGCGGCGCGCTTCGGCCTGTTTCCAGTCGCGCTTCTGGCGAAAAACCCC
>MGNS01000085.1:366-678 GCA_001795165.1 Chloroflexi bacterium RBG_16_57_11 | reverse complement strand
CATGTCGCCAAGCGTACGCATGCCCAGGCTTTCGAGCGTGGCGGCGTGCTTAGGGCCAACACCCTGTAAGACAGTCAACGCGGCGTTGAGCGCCGCCGGGGTCTGGCTGTGTTTGCCGCCGGGCGCGGCTTCGGCGCGGGATGGCGCCGCAGGACGCTCCCTCGTTTCCCCAAGCGCCCCCCTAGCCTGGGAGGCAGCCGGCCTAGTGGGCGCAGTTTCGGAGGAGCGAGGGCGCAACCTTGGAGCAGTCTTCTGTGCTGCTTCAGGATAGGTTTCCCCGATGCGCTTCCACAGCCCCTTCAAGGCCTCGGC
>MGNS01000085.1:0-283 GCA_001795165.1 Chloroflexi bacterium RBG_16_57_11 | reverse complement strand
GGGCTTCGGCTTCCCAGAAATCGAGCATTTTCTCCAGGCCGCCAATAATGGCGTTGTTGCTATATCCGTTCCCGTGCTCGAGGCGGAAGAATTTACGTAGTTTCTCCAATGAGGGCTGCATAAAGATTATTTTATCATGCGAGAGAGAATGGCACGCGAGGGGCATTGCCCCAAAAATGTCTGTGACAAAAGACTCTTATATCATTCCAGCAATCCTTGGAGAATTTTCCAGCCGTCCATTCCTTTGCCTTAGCGCATTTACCTTTCCTGCGCTCAATCATCA
>MGNS01000084.1 GCA_001795165.1 Chloroflexi bacterium RBG_16_57_11 | reverse complement strand
GCGCCGGTCCGATCGGATTTCAGTATGGCGCAGAAGTTGCTTATCCAACCCCGGAGGGCACCTCCAATGGATTGCTCTTGCTCATGGGTCAAATCTCGGGCATCCTCTTTATTTTCGGGATGGATAGCTTCAAGACCCCTGGAACAGGATCGATGACCGCCTCTCTATTGGTGTTGGTCGGTTTGATGGTTCTTGGCCTGCTGATCTCCACCCGGCTCAAAGAATCCTCCCTTTTGACAGGCAGACTGCCCGAATGAATGCCGGCCTCTTTCTAGCCACCCCCGGCGATGGTATCGCCCGCGCCGCAAGGAACGCGAACGGTGCATGGTCCGTTGAGCTCCTGCTGGCCGGCCAGGCTGTGCGCTGCCTGGCTGCTGATCCTCTAAACGCGGATGTGATTTACGCCGGAACCGATGCTAACGGTGTCCTGCGCTCAAATGATCGCGGACTGACCTGGGGACCGGCTGGTCTCTCTGGCTCTCCTGTCAAGTTCATCGCAGCCAGCCGCATGGAGCGCGGTACGATTTACGCCGGGACAAAACCTGCCCTGGTATTCGTTTCGCGTGACGGCGGCAATCGATGGACCGAACTGGCCGCCTTCCGAAGAATTTTCTCACGGCGGTTCTGGCTCTCGCCTGCTGAGCCGCCATTCACCGCCTACGTCCAGGGGATCGCCCTTTCACCTACCAACCCGCAGGTCATCGTGGTGGGGATCGAATTCGGCGCTGTAGTGCGCAGCGCGGACGGGGGAAAAACATGGACCGGTCATCGCCATGGGGCGCTGCGCGATTGTCACTCGATCACGTTTCACCCCTCGGATGGTGACTGGGTATACGAGGCCGGTGGAAGTGGAACGGGTGTCGCTTTCAGCCGTGATGCAGGGGAAACGTGGCAGCAGCCGAAATCAGGCCTGGACCGGCATTATGGTTGGGCTTGTACCGCTGATCCTGTGCGTCCAGAAGTGTGGTATGCCTCGCTGTCGCCCAACCCCTTTAAAGCACATAGCGAAAAGGATGCCCAGGCTTATATCGTGCGCTCGATCAGCGGCGCGGCATGGGAAAAACTCGGCGGAGGTCTGCCGCAACCCCTTAACTATATGCCTTATGCCCTGCTTACCGACCCCTCCTCCCCCGGCCACGTTTATGCCGGGTTGAGCAACGGGGATGTATGGCACTCGGCGGATCTGGGTGAGACGTGGCAACTTTTGCCCTTAAACCTGAAAGGCATTCACCGTATGATGATCATGCTACTGAAATGAACCAACTTCTTGAGTGGTTGAAAGGCGGCACTCTTCGCTCCGATGGGTTCGCACCTCAAGCTGCCGATCTGGTAACCAAGCAACCCCAATTGCTCGCAGAGCTGCTTGAGGGGTTGGATGATCGCAGTCCGGCAAAGGGCTCGCAATGCCACTGATCTGCTCATCAATGACCGGTGGCAGATACCAACTAGTTGGGGCAAGAGCACTCGATTGATGAATCTGTAGTGCGGAGTGACAGTTATTCCAGCGGGCCTGGCCCGCACCATCAGCGATGTGCATGGCGATGCTGGTAGGGAGTGGTTGCGCCGTTTCCATTCCCTGATTCGCGATTGTGAACGGCGGTGGTCGCTCAAGATCGCATTACCTTTTCCGCAGCTTTCGTATAACTTCGTCGCACCGGCGCATCGGCAAGATGGAACAGAAGTCGTCGTCAAGCTGGGCGTCCCTAATCCCGAGCTCACCCGAGAGATCGAGGCGCTCCAGTTCTATGCAGGACGGGGTGCCGTGCAGCTGCTCGAGGCAGATTCAGAGCAGGGTTTGCTCCTGCTAGAACGCCTCCAACCCGGGACGCTATTATCGCTTCTTACCGACGATGAGGAATCAGCATCTATCGCGGCGAGCGTCATGCGGCAGTTGTGGAGACCACCACCGGCTAGGCACCATTTCATAACTGTCAACGATTGGGCAGCTGGTCTCCACAGATTGCGCCTGCGCTTTGGTGGAACCACCGGCCCACTGCCCCCCAATTTAGTTGCTCGAGCTGAAGCGATCTTTGCCGAGTTACTCGACTCAATGGCAGATCCCGTCATCTTGCACGGCGACCTGCACCATGATAATATCCTGGCTGGACAGCGCCAGCCGTGGCTGGCCATCGACCCCAAGGGAGTAATTGGCGAACCAGCCTATGAAGTAGGTGCTTTATTACGGAACCCAATGCCTCAACTACTCAAGGTTCCAAACCTGGAACAAGTCCTGGCCCGGCGCGCCGATCAGCTCTCTCATGAGCTGGAACTCGACCGGGAGCGGATCGTAGGCTGGGGTTACGCTCAGGCAGTGTTGTCAGCCTGGTGGTCGCTCGAAGACCATGGCTCCGGTTGGGAGCCGGCGATCGCCTGCGCGGATGTCTTGGCTCAGTTATAGCCTGGAAAGCCGTTAATAACAGAGGAAGGATGAGATGGAAGTCAATGGCATTGGGGGTGTGTTTATTTACGCAAACGATCCCAGGTCACTGGCTGAATGGTACTCGCGCCATTTGGGGATCGAGTTCACCCGTGATGAAGCATCAGACAACCACTACATGTTGTTCTACTATCGTGACGATTACGAACCGTCTAAGCGATTAGACACAACCTTTGCGATTCTGCCTGCGAGAGGCTCCCTGGGCCTTGATCGCGGTGAGTTCATGATCAACTTTCGGGTTAATGACCTCGAAGTATTGGCGACTCAGTTGGCGGCTGCCGGGATCGCGGTTGAGGAAATCCAGATCTTGCGGGATGGAGAAGGCTTTGGCAAATTCACTCACCTGGTTGATTTGGAAGGTAATCAAATTGAGTTATACCAGCCTCTCAGATAACTATCACTCCGTTAACTCACTCAGTGATTGTCACCTTACCCGAATAGAGGAATTTGCCGGGGACATGGCCGGTCTGCCTCGCTAGATTCACACTCAACAGCTGCACCGGCACGATTTCAGCCAGCGGCAATCCAATCCCGCTGGCCTGCGGCATAGGTAATGCAGGAATTTCCCCCTGCGGCGATGGACTTAGCCAGAAGGCAGCCGTCCCAAAACCCAGAAGTTCGTGCAATAAATGCCTGTTTA
This sequence comes from Chloroflexi bacterium RBG_16_57_11, assembly GCA_001795165.1. GTDB lineage: Bacteria > Chloroflexota > Anaerolineae > Anaerolineales > UBA4823 > RBG-16-57-11. The sequence continues at coordinate 2,152 of MGNS01000084.1, read as the reverse complement.
AAGCAGCGGTTTCATCTGGGCCGCCAAATACCAGCACAGTCAGCTGGGAGCCAGCCATTTCGAGCGGGCCGTGGCGGAATTGGGCCGCATTTAGCGCCAGGGCAGGGAACTTGGCTGCTTCGCCGATGATCAGCGCTCCTGTCAACACCGCAGCCATAGAAGGGCCGCGGCCGACGAGGAGCAGATGTTGTGGCTTTCCAACCAAACCTTCCAGCGTCAGCAGATGCTCATCCCAGTTCGCCAGGTAGGAAGCAATGCCATCTGCGGCTTTCCTCAGATCATAATAATCGGGATCCAGGTCTTCTAAGCACAGTGCCCGGGCTACCAGTTGCGAGATTGCCAGGGAGTTCAAATAGGTGCGTGTGGAGACAGTCTCTTCGACCGCCGCCTCAAGCAACAGAGTTAGGCCAGCAGCCTGGGCTAACGGGCTGGCAAGATCGTTGGTGGTGGCGATGAACGCCGCGGGCGGTGTCGCTTGCATGAGATCGAGCAGGCGCAAGATCTCAGCACTGCGCCCGGATTGGGAAATGAGCCATACGAAACTACGCTTGGTGATCAGCGGCCGCGCGTAGTGACTCAGCTCAGCACAGTCTACCCAGAAAGCGGGAAACCCCGCCTTTAACAATTGCAACCAGGCCGGGTAGGCTGCATATCCGGAAGCGCCCATGCCGGTCAATATGAGGCGATCATACTCCCCATTGCGTAGCGCTCGGGTGTAAGGCCGGAGCGGATCCAGGTCAAATCGGTCGAGCGCAGCCAGTAATGCTGCTGGCTGGCTGAGGATATCTTGGATATAAGTATTTTCATCCATTTTGATATATCGTATACGCTGCCCCAATCATCCCAGCTTGATCCCCCAATTGAGCTGGAAGGATGCGCACCTGGCTGGCCGGCACCATAATATTATGGTCGTTGACTGCCGTCTCGATCGCCGGCATGAACAGGCTGGCGCTTCTCATCACACCACCGCTCAGCACAATCATCTCCGGAACGAAGAGGGTGATAATGTTAACTAACCCCAGGCTGAAATACCAGGAAGCCTTTTCCATCACCGCCAGGCCCAAGGCATCTCCTTCCCGCGCGGCCTGGGCAACCATATGAGCGTCGATCCGGTTGGGGTCCCCTTGCGCTAAATCCAACACTCGGGAAGATGGAAAATCCAGCAGGACTTCCCTTGCCTGGCGGGCAATCGCCGGCCCCGCAGCCAGGCTTTCCCAACACCCCTTTGCCCCGCAATAACAGACTGGCCCCATGGGATCGATGATCTGGTGGCCCCCATCCGGGTGCGAACCATCCAGTCCGCGATAGATCTGCCCATCGCAGATTAAGGCCGTGCCAATCCCCGTACCCAAGGTGATGGCATACAGGCGACGCACGCCTTTTCCCGCCCCGGCCCAGTACTCGCCCAGGGCAGCCACGTCGGCGTCGTTTTCTAATCTGACCGGCACGCCGAAATGCTCCCTGAGCGGCGCGACGACCGGGACGTTTTCCCAACCGGGCAAGGTAAATGGGTTTTGGATTGCCCCCAGCCGGCGGTCCACCGGCCCCGTGGCACCGAAGCCGATCCCGAGCAAATGCCAATCGGCATGCTCGCCCAATGCTTTTTCGATAACCGCGATGATGCGCGCTAACCCGGCCTGCGCCCCCAGGTAGGCTTCGATCGGAGCCTGGCTGACCGCCAGGAGGTTGGCATCTTGATCGATGGCGCCCGCCCGCACGACCGTCCCCCCTAAATCGACCCCGATCACTACCGCAACCATCAGCCCTTAATGGCTCCCGCCGTCAGGCCACTGACGATATACCGCTGGAAGATCAAGGCCAGCAAGACCGGGGGCAGGGCTGCCAGCACGCCACCCGTCATCATGGCGGTGATATCTACAACATACCGCCCGGTGAACTCGGCGATCGCCACCGGAACCGTCTTGGCGCTGATCGTGCTGGTGAAGATCAGGGCAAAGAAGAATTCATCCCAGGCCAGCAGGAAGACGAACAGCGCCGTGGACACCAGCCCCGGGGCGGAGATGGGCATGACTATTTGGAATAAAGTTCTCAAGCGTGAACAACCATCGATCCGCGCTACATCCTCCAGTTCTCTGGGGACGGTCTCGAAAAACGCCGCCATCAGCCAGATCGCAAACGGCAACGCAAAGCT
>MGNS01000083.1:34125-44704 GCA_001795165.1 Chloroflexi bacterium RBG_16_57_11 | reverse complement strand
GCAATACCCGGACATCTATATAAACCTAAAACACCTGTTTTTTTGAAAAGTTACTTTTCACCTAAAGGATATAGGTGAGAACGGCCATAATTTTGCGGTACTATTAACTCTATAAAGGCATGCTCATCTGTTCAAGAAAGAAATGATCGTGAAAGGCACATCATTGTGAATTTAGAATATTCATGTTCATTCGCCAGCCAAGTAGTTATCGAAGCGGGAAAATTATTAATCGGTATGACGGGATTATCTTCCACTCATTATAAAGAGGATGGTTCATTAATTACGACTGCTGACATAAAATCCGAAGAATTTATACAGAACCAACTCTTAACTACATATAAAGAAACTTGTTTCGTATCAGAAGAAAACCCCATACTACCAGATAAGCGTTATTGGTGGATCTGTGATCCTTTAGATGGAACAACAAATTACATTAATGAGCTTCCAACTTGGGGGATATCATTAGCCTTAATGGAAGATTGCGAACCAGTGATGGGTATTATTCATTTGCCAGTTATTAATCAAACAGTATCTGCTATCAAGGGTAAGGGAACAATAATTAATGGTGGTTTGGTAAAAACTAGAGCAGTAAAGGAAATTGAATTTTCTGATGTAATCACTTATTGTTCTTGGCGTTCGAATGATTTTTCTACGGAAATTCGTGGAAATATCAAAGGTAATGTGAGAGCATTTGGGAGTTCTGCATTTCATTTTACCCAATTTGCACTTGGCCATACAGTTGGTGGATGGGAATTTGGTGCCAAACTCTGGGATGTTGCAGCAGGTATACTAATAGTAAAAGAAATGGGTGGCGTAATTACATTGCTTAATGGAAATGATCCATTGACATCGATATGTTTAGAGAAATCTCTATTCGAAAGGTACTTTAAATGCATTATGGCGACCAACCAAGAAGTTTATAAACTTTTATGTGATGATTTGTAAAAGCCGAGACTAAATCTGACACTCCAAACGGGGGTAACACTTTATTTGATCAAGCCGAGGGGACAGGGACTGGCTCGCTGTACTGCATAAGTTCCCAATTCAATTGAAAAACCACATCTCGGTTGGTTCTAATTTTGTGGAAAAATGACAAGTATAACGACTAGCATCAGCCACACCGCGAAGTGGCATCGGCTGGACGCGGTATTAGCCAGTCCGAAGCGCTTCCGAGAATACTGAAGTCGCGAAAGAGGCTTTCGTCTTCGCAAGGGCGTCATATCCGATGATGACGGTTCCTCTCAACCCTCAAATGTCCCTGGAAATATCTTGTTAAGCTTGAAATTAATACGACTCCAAACTAAGGAATTATCATGCCTGAAAAAGTAACGGAGCCACCAACGATAATTTAATTTTTCTACCCACATTGGCGGTTCGCCTTGAATCTGGCCAGAAATTAGCTGCCCTGATAGACCGAAGCCTATTTGATCACGTTGCTCTCCTGAGCTGATCCTGACTATCCGAGTATAAATATTATCAAACTCCTTCTTCAATTTTTTTGGACTGGTGATGTGCATCAGTTCGCGGAAGAGTTTTTGGGCTTCTCGATCAATAGGCTTAGGATTAAGACAGAAGTCAACCAGAATATCTGCGAATTCGATTGGTTGTGTGGGCTGATCTGGAAAACATACTAAAAACCTATCTAAAAAATAGGGCAGAAATAACTTTCTTATTCTGCTTTGATACTCTTGTAATTTACTTTCACTCGCTGATAGCCAAACTGATACTCTAGTTGGAGCCGACATGTAGTCTGCATTCTTACTGGCAGATTGTTTGAAGTAGTTCCACCCGATACTGATATGAGTAACGTACAATCTTCTTACAAACTCCGCTAATATATTGTACGACACATCATCTGCAGGCCGGCTTTCCTTGATAGATCTTATACCAAATTCCACTGCTTCGTTTGGTATCCGTTCCAGCAAATCGGGGTTCGTAAGATAATCTTTGTTGAATTTCACAAATGAGAGATCTTTCGCGTGGGGACTTCCTTCCTTGATCTTTCCGAACTTGATATAGTCACTCTGGGTGAATTGTTTCCAATATTGTGGTTGGTCTCTAACAGCTCGATCCAAGACTGGCAATTGTTCCATGATACCGTATCTGACTTCGGAATCATTCTTGACAACATCCTCCAACTTTGGTATCTCCAGATATTGGATGGCAGTGTTGTTACTTGTCTTTTGTAAAAGTTCAATAAAAGCGCGGTTTGTTGGAGATACCCACATATTCTTATCAAGAGTAATCATCCCTGCCCAATATAGGGCAAAGCAGAGGTCCTCTAAAGCCCGCAGATGCACATTGGACCACTTAACGCGCACATCTCGATTCTCCTGAAGATCGTAAACAAGCTCTGCTACCATGTTAAGTGTTACGCCATCAATAACGACGGATGTTAGCATTTTGTCCATAATATATATTCTCCTCGATCCTCATTCCTATTATGGGGTAGTGAAAAAAGGAAACTATCTTCCAGGAGGCTGGCAAACGATTAAGGAGTGAGTGGTTGTCAGAGCCAATGCCGAAGCCTAGTTCAATGTACCGCCACATCAATTCGAGTTGAATGAAGCTACCTTACGAATCCAATCTGGCCGTTTAAATTTGATTCGCACTATTAGGTCTAATCCCTCATCAAATCCTCTCAAGTCAATTATAGCCTTATTTATTATCCGGGGGTTCTAAAATCCCTAAATTCTATTTTTAAAAGGCCAATTTCCATCCATATTATTCGAAACTTAATAATTCCTAGCCGGTTACTGGACAAGTTGTTGTCATAACATCGATAAGGTAGTTACAACATCTCGATAATTTGAGAATCCCCCAACTAATTGATGAACCACACCCATATTGGTTCGCCATCTGCGGTTAGATGTTGAACCAAAACCATCACTCACATCAAAAGATGTGTAAAACAATATCGCATATCCGCTTCATAGTTGAAAGCAAACCCGGTGATTTTACATATTATTCAGAACGTTTGTTCAATCTATGGTAAAATTGACAAGCAAGGACCACTGACGAGTGGTCATCAAATCCATTGGTCACTTCACCGTTGACTCAACCTTAATAATAATTCCAATGTACTTGTCCCGATAACTGTCCAATGGACAAGGCCAAATTTGGTAGGACATTGGATGGAAAAAGCGTGAATCGGATATCGTCCTTTTAAGCCATTGGTTGAAGGTTCGAGTCCTTCCACGCTCACCACACGAACCGCTCGACATACCGATCGAGCGGTTACTTGCTATGTTAAGGTTTGAACAGCGCCATAAGCTGGCTGAGATCCAGGGAGCTATTCAAGAATTTATCCGCCTATTTGATAAGCTTCCCTCAGCCATTTCATCAATTCTTCATCAATAGCAGCTTTCGAATCCAACAATATCGTGTGATCATAGCTTTTTTCGGCTACGTGACTTACACTTTGGATCCTTTGATTGGTTATTCTATGATTGGTCCTAAATACCAGCTTGATCGATCGATTCCGAATGATGACCCAGGCAAAAGCCTTTTGGTTATCAGAAGAAAAAGAAATGGATATCACTTTCTTTGTTTCGTGGACAGATCCGAGCTTAAATAGCTCACTAAGCAGAAGATCATATAAGCCACGAACAGTTTGGCTTTTCTCTAGAAATGTATCCTGGGTTGAGAGATACGTGTTTGATGCTAACAAAATTTCCTCCAGCCCATCCCTTTAAGAATGGGCGTATTTATTGAATGGTTAAGAAACAAGAACACCTGGCCGCAACATCAGAACCGGGTGCATTCGATAAACTACTGCCAGTAACGCAAGCTATTGCGCTCAGGCGAGCTTTTCCTTATTTTTGTACGGGGTTTTGATTCCTAACAGATTAATTATACCATGTTTTGTCCAAATTTCTGGGACACATTACGGAAGTTCTCTGAGAGGTTTGTGAGTCTAGAAACGATTTTGTCTCGCTGGAGCATCCCTCAAAGCCCATTCCATTTCGGTCCTGGCATCTTCTCGGGGGGTTCCTAATGAAAGCACCCATTCATCCAACAAAGAGGATTGGGCATGCTTCAAAACTCTGATATCGCTACTGCTTAGTACTCTGCTACGAGAGCGGTAGCTGAGATCTCGAATAATCAGACAGGTCTCAACCAAACTTCTATTATGCATTCGTTGATCGAGTTCTTTTCGACGCTGGTATGGATTATCAGGCATTTTATCGCCCGCAGTTCGCAAGATTGTAATGAACGAACCAAAATCAGAGCTTGGGGTTTGCAGGTGAAGACTGCTGCTCCCGTTCTCATCAACGGGGACCCAGAGCGTTTGTTCGCCGCTTTCTATCACATAATAGAAAAGAGGTTGGCCTGATAATCCTTTATCATCAATTGCAACAACCTTACCCACGCCATAAGTCCAATGAACTACTGTATCGCCAATCTTAAATCCAAACATTTCCAAAACTCCTGTCAAGTTTATCCGGGTATCCCTACGGGTGTGCTGATGCTCACCTACCCCTCATTACCCAATTTGCACACCTCTATACGTTCGCCCAATAATCATCAGCTTCCTTTTCCATTGCCGACAGGCGGATATAGTAATCCGGAAACTCCTTAAGATGCGCCAGAGCGATTTTTCCAGTAATCAAAGCATCATCATCGCTAACGTTGGTTTGTATATCTCTGGTGCCATGCTCGAGCTCCACCTCAAGCCCAGTCTGGAAATGTTCGACACTAAACGCACGCCAATCAATCCCTAATGCCTCACCAATTTGCTTTGCCTCAACGAGGTTAAACAGTTTCTGCTTGCTCATCCGGGGTTCTCCTATTCTATTCCAGTTCAGTTCATTCAGGCACGGTATTTTAATTGTGTTGCATGGCTCTCCGGTTAAGGCGCTCACTGGTCGTTTTGGACGATAGATCAGGCCCGCGGTGTCCAAGGAAGATCTAAGCGTATCTTATGCCGGGGCTTAGCGCTTCTTACGCTCTTTGTCGGAGCCAGTGGAAGGTTTGATCTCGTTACCAAGGATTGGCGAAGCCTTGCTTTTCTCAGTCACCTGTAAGGGTTGGCCCTCTACCTGGCGACCATTTTTACCAGAACTACGACCCGAATTGGTCCCGGAAACCGGGGTGGAACTCTGTTTGGTTTGCTTAGGCTTGCGCTTGCTTACACCTTTGCGTCCCATAACTACCTCCTAAATCAAAAATCTTCTGATGTCTGGTTGGGCTTGCCTTTACCCGGCTCTTTGAGGGCCTGATAACGGGCCTGAAGCTGTGTAATCAACAGGCTATGTTTCCAATTGTTCTTATTGAGATCATCCAGAGTGAGTATGCTCAGATGGGGTTGTTTCTTCCCGCGTATCTTACGATGCTTGCCTTTCATAGTTAAATCTCGCATGCGCATACTCCTGTATAGCTGTCACAGATCTGGTCGAGGTGAAACCCCAATCTCCACCACGATATCGGGGTGGGTCGTAGGACCATGGTTCGAGACGCTGGACCAGCCGGCTACTCCGCCGACGACCTGCATGTTGATATCTACCAGCAATTGCCGCTGATCTGAGCGTTCATCGCCTAAAAAACACGTTTCATTCTCTCATTGTATAACAAACGCTCCCCAGCCACATCGGTCGAACGGGGTGTGTTGGTCTCCGCCAGTTGGGGGAGATCAAAATAGATTGAGCTCAGGACGACCAACGCAAAGAGAGCCGTTAGCAGACTGAGCCGCATGGTCGACTCGCTGGCTACCCCCGAACCGGAATTAAAGATTTGCTTGGTCCGCAGGCGGCGTTTTTTCGGGAGCGAGATTCCATATTATTGAATCTTTAAGAATCGCTGGATGGGATCGGCATTAGGTTCATGTAAAGGAACGAAAATGCCTTCTGCGTTTAACAAATACTCAGCTCCTATTTCGGGTATATCCCATCCCCTATCTATACAATAAGCTTCGGCAGTATTTTGGCTATCGATGCGCTGAAATGTTGCTAAGTCGTAACGTTGACCATCCAATTCATACCCCAGGTTATTAATATTTGTTACTTTCCAGATCTGCTCGGATACAGACCCGGACAGGATAACAGGAAGATATATCGGAAAATTATTGACTGGCATTGCCGTCGGTATATCAGTCGGAATATCCGTTGGTATTTCTGCCAACGGTACGACCTGCGTTGGTGTTTGGCGGGATACCATCAGCTGGCTTAGCAACTTTACACCCAAGATACAGATCGTCAGGAGAAAAAGCACGATGAATATAACGGCAAGGGTAACAGCAGGGCTATTTTCGTTCTCGGCCCGTTCCGGATCGTTTTCGGTAATCATCCTGATATTGCTAGAACTCATCTCAAAAACACTTTCAGCAGGATCAGGATACAAGCCAGTTGAACCAGACCAAGGAAGATTTCAACCTTCCGCTCATAACGAACTGTGATGCGCCTGAAGTTTTGCAACCAAGCATTTAACCGTTCAATCTTCCAACGTCGTTTGTATCGTCTCAACTTACGTCCGTCCCGGGTTTTGGGCTTTACCCGATTTCTTCGGTGTGGGGCAATCAGCTCGATCCACACTTCCCGAAGTTTTGTGTCCAATGGATCGCTGTCGTAGGCTCGATCTCCAATCAGTCATTGTGGCTTGGCTGCGACAAATCGAGATGCGATAGTCGCTTCCACAAGGGTGACTTCATGCGGCGAAGCACTTTCCAGGTGAATGGCGATAGGAAGACCAGAGCGGTCTGCCACTGCCATGATCTTCGTACCTTTACCTCGCTTGGTTTTTCCCACTGCCCGCCCCCTTTTTTGGCGGACACAAATGTGCCGTCGATGAAGCATTCGGTCAGATCCAGTTTGCCACGTTCTTTCAAGTCATCCGCAAGGGAAGTGAGTATTTTTTTCTAATACTCCTTCCCGCTGCCATTCCTGGAAGCGTCGGTGGCAAGTCGCTGGAGAAGGATACCGGTCTGGCAGATCTTGCCAGGCAGCACCGGTACGAAGCACCCATAAGATGCCATTCAACACGTTTCGATTGTTAATGCGCGGGCGTCCTTTGCCATCTTCTCGTGGTTCTTTGACCGGGATTAGCGGTTCTAGGATTACCCATTGTTCGTCGGTTAGTCCCATAGGTCACACTCATTGGTTGAGTTTGACCTATTCTACCCGTTTTTGAGATGACTTCTAGCCATTCTGGGTACGGTCACCGTCACTTTCTTCAGTGTTTTGTTGATACGGGTGACCCACCTTCAACGGAGACAGATTGGGGCGAGCGGAATGGCTCGGAGGTTTCGGCCGGCAGACCGGCGGCTGGCAGACCGGCTTGAAGAATCGGTTCAGCTTTCTCAATCAAAAGGGCGAGCCGCTCCATGCTGCTGGTCACTAATGGCAGAGGTGGACCATCCATCGCCTTTATTGCATCCCACACGAGCGCTTGCCGCTCCTTGAGGTCCGAAACCTTGACCGCAGCCCCTAAAACAGCGCGGTTGCTGACCAGGCGGCTCCACAGGATTTGGCAGACAACGGATATAGGTGGCGCCAGGATGATGCCGAGGAGGCCAAAAGCGTCTGCCAGGGCGATGAGCAGAACTACGGTCAGAATGGGATTATTCCACCTGCGGTTGAAAAGCCGTGGCTTGACCCAAATTCCCAGGGCAATCAAGACGACAAGCGCATACAGGGCTGTAACCAGGCTAAGCTGCACACCCGTCAGCAGCCCGACCAAAAGCACCGGAATGATCGCCAGGACTGGCCCGACCACGGGTATCAGGCATGCCAGAGCACCAGCCAGCGCCAAGAACGCTGGATATGGGGATCCAAGCAGCCAGTAACCCAGGCCTAATAGCAACCCGGCCAGGAGACTGTGGACTACCTGGCTGCGGATGTAAGCGCCGAGGTCAGGCTCGACTGTCCGCCAAATACCACGCGCCTGTTTGCGCTGACCAGATGGAAGCAACGAGAGCCAGAGCCGTTCAAAATGTATTTGATTGATGCTCCAGTAGATGCTCAAGAACAGAATGATGAATATGCCACTTACAATGCTGCCAATGCCCTGCGTGAAGCCGAGTATGGCCGGCAGCACGAGCTGCCCTTGGTCGCCGGTAACTGCTTCGAAGAGCTTACTCGGCGGTGGCAGCCGCGCAGACAGCGCCTGTTGGAACGAGCTGCCTTCCAACCATACCGGCAGCCTCCACTCATCTTGCACCGACACAGTCTGGGCAAATTGTTGAATCTCATTGATCGCGGCCTTGCCGGTTTGGAAGAGTAAGAAGCCAAAACTGCCCAGGGCCACCAGGTACAGTAGAATCCACGCCAGGCGCACCACAAAGCCTCGCCCGGCCAGGCGATTAACGAATGGGCGCAGCGCTGCCGCAAGCGTTAGCGAGATCAACACGTAAACGACGACGATACGAAACTGCCACAGCACCACCAGCGCCAGCAACGTGGTCATAACCGCCATGCCGAACCCTACCAGTTGCTTCGTCATGGTGTACCTGAATTAGGGACCTGTGCCAGCAGTGCATCCAGGTCGGTGGTAATGGTCTCAATCTCATCCAACACCTGATCGATCTGTTTGATCCTCAAATCAGAGCCCCCTTTTTTGAGCCGCGCCTGCTTACGCAGGTCTTGGGCCAGGTCTTGCGCTTCATAACGCAGCCGGCTGGCATAATCGCGGCCGGTTGAGACCTCCGCCTCTATCGTTCCTGGCTGAAAGACGAAGCGATCGAGTAAGAGCTGAATAATGGCCGCTATGGGAATCGCCATCAGCGCGCCGGCAATGCCGAACAATGAGCTGAATGCAAAAAGCGACAGCAGGGAGACGAACGGATTGACACCCACCGCCTTGCGCATAATGCGCGGCACCAGCAGGCTGTTTTCCACCTGCTGAATCGCAATCGTGGCGACGATCACCCAGACCAGCTTGGCAGGCGCGATGGACAGGGCAACCAGCGCCGCAGGTATGGCGCCAAGCAGCGGCCCAATCAACGGTACGGCCTCCATAACACCCGCCACGAGCGCCAGCACCAGGGCATTGGGCAGACCAATGAGCAGATAGGCAACCAGCGCCATGATGCCGATGACCAGGCAAAGGACGCCTTGTCCGGCAATGTAGAAACCAACCTTGGTTTCCATGGCCGAGATCAGTTCGCTAATGCTCTCGCGCTGGCCCTTTGGGACCAGCAGCAACAATGACCGGATCGCCCGCGGACCATCGAGCGTCCAGTAATAGGCCAGTAATAGAATAACTATGGCCATAAAGATGACTTGAGTCGCCAACGTCACGTAACCGAACGCCTTGCCTGCTGAAGCCATCATCTCAGGTCCCGTTAGCTGTACCGGCGCCAGGCTTGGTAGTTGCGCTGGGAGGAACTCGCTTAAGCGCACAATCAATTGATTGGGATAATTGACCATCCACTCGCGCAAGCTTTGGTAGTAGCCTGGAACTGCGGCAGCAATCGTTGTACCTTGCTCGACAACCAACGGAAACAGCAGTAACGCGAACCCGATGATGACAGTGAGTAGTAGAAAATAGACCAGAATGACCCCCGCAACCTGGGGGAGCCCTCGTCGATTCAGCCAGGCTACAGCTGGCCTGATTGCCGTGCCGATCACAATGGCGGTAAACAAGATGAAAACGACTTGGTTAAACCGGTAAAGCAGCCAGAAGCTAAGGGCAATAAAAACCAGGACCAGAGTCGCCCACATGACGCGCCGAAAGGTCCAATGATAGGGTTGTTGTAAAGGTGGTTGGAGTGCCATGCTTGCCCTACTCTATTGTGCGTGTTTAAGATACACAGGCCATCCGTGCTCATTGCCTACTTCCAAGCCCCTTCTCGTTGGAGAAGGGGCTTGATATCAGCCAGCCAGAACATACACCTGTCCTTCAGCCCGTAACTAGAACACAGCTTTTATGGACCTCAGACTTTTTCGACGGCTTCTTTCACATCCTTTATCCGCCGGTTGAATTCCTCTTCGGCGGCCTCGCGGGTGTAGCCATACTTCTGTTGGAGCAAGCCGACGATTTGATCGGCATTGCCGCCCGCTTGTTCCAGGTCATCGTCGGTGAGCTTGCCCCACCACTCTTTGAGCTGGCCGCGCATTTCCTTCCACTTGCCTTCGAAAATATCCTGATTCATAATGTGCTCCTCTTAATCCTTCGGAAAAGCTGCCCCTGCTGTTTACGCCGGCGCTCCGGGCAACATATCGCGCCGGCCTCCATTTCCTTTGAAGAACTCTGATCTACCTACCCCAATACTGCCTCATCTTGCTTTGCAGCGCGAAGTCGTCAGCTTCGTCGATACGGGTGATGTGTGGCGCGTCCCAAAATACTTGCGGATCGGTCAGCAGCACCAGCGTAAGCGCGCCGCCAGGCAAGAGCGCCTCTTTTGGGATGTTGGTAGCTCGCAAGTGCACCATCACCAACCCATCGCCTTTTGCAGGTTTAACGATATAGAAACCGACATTGCCACTTTCGGGTTCTAGAAGCACTTCCTGGACTTCGCCGAGCAGGTTGTTTCGTCCATCGTACAGCTCGACCCCCAATAATTGGGTGGCGTAGGCGACTTTGTAAACCGGGCCGCCAGAGACATTGCAGCTGGTGGCCAGCTTACCGATGCGCACCGCCTTCG